>JACCZL010000578.1 GCA_013695975.1 Chloroflexota bacterium | reverse complement strand
TTCCAAGCCCGCAGAATCGAAGCCGGCCGAGGCCGCCAAGCCGGCTGAGTCGAAGCCGGCGCAGGCTGCGCCGGCCGCCCAGTCGAAGGTGAGCGAGGTCAACGTCGCCGCGCTCTTCCCGCTCAGCGGCGACCTCGCCCGACCGGGCGAGACCTGCCTGAACGCCGCCAAGCTCGGCGCCGACGACATCAACGAGGCCGGGGGCATCAAGGCGCTCGGCGGCGCCAAGATCAACCTGATCTCCTCGGACCTGCGCTCCGACGACAAGGTCACCCGCACTGAGACCGAGCGGGTGCTGACCAGTCAGAAGATCACCGCGGTCAACGGCTGCTACGCCAGCGCGCTCAGCCTGGTCGCCAGCGAGGTGACCGAGCGCGAGAAGGTGCCGATCGTGACCGGCTCGATCACCAATCCGCTGATCGAGCGCGGCTTCAAGTACATCTTCCAGGTGGCCCCGCGCGCCTCGCAGTTCGGCGAGGCTCAGGTAAAACTGGCCCAGGAGGTGGCCGCCGACCAGCGGCGGGTGGCGGTGGTCTACGAGAACACCGCCTACGGCTCGACGACCTCGAAGGGTGTCCAGGATGAGGCCCAGAAGCAGGGCCTCGAGGTGACGCTGTTCGAGGCCTACGAGAAGAGCTTCACCGACGCCGGCCCGCTGGTCAACAAGATCAAGGCAGGCAATCCCGGCGTCCTCTTCCCGATCTCCTACCCGAACGACTTCGCCCTGATCGTTCGCTCGCTCAAGCAGCAGAACGTCAAGGTGCCGATCATCGCCGGCGGGGCCGGCCCGCTCTTCCCGGAGTTCGGCAAGAACTTCGGCGAGGACGCCAACGGCATCCTGAGCATCGGCTCCTGGAGCAAGGACCTCAACCAGGAGACCCTTGAGGTCGACAAGCGCTACCGTGCCCGACACGGCGAGTTCATCCAGGAGCACGCCGGCGAGGTCTACGTCTTCATGTGGCTGATCGCCGATGCGATCGAGCGGGCCGGCTCGGCCGAGCCGCAGGCGGTCCGTGATGCCCTGGCCCAGACCAACCTGAGCCAGGGCTTCGGCGGGGCGATGCCGAACGGCAAGGTCCAGTTCGACGAGCGCGGCTGGAACTCCGGCGCCTTCCCGGTCGGGGTGCAGTGGCAGGCGGGCGACCTGGTCACGGTCTACCCGAAGGACGTCGCCAAGGCCGCGATCGTCAAGCCGGTGTAGCGCTCATCACCCCCACGGTCCTGATCCAGGCGATCATCAACGGCCTGCTGATCGGCGGGATTTACGGTCTGGTCAGCATCGGGGTCAGCTTGATCTTCGGCGTGGCCAAGTTCGTCAACTTCGCCCACGGCGAGTTCATGATGCTGGCCATGTTCGCCACCTGGGCGCTCGCGACGCCGGAGGCGATGCACGCCCTCCTGCCCTGGTACCCAATCCATCCCGTGGTCGATCCTCTGCTGTCGCTGCTGATCACGGTGCCGCTCCTGTTCGCCTTCGGCGTGCTGGTCCAGCAGACCCTCTTCCGCCGGGTCATCGGCGGCAGCGACCTGCCCCAGATCTTCCTGACGTTTGCCCTCTCGCTCCTGCTCGCCAACCTGGCTCTGCTGGTCTTCAAGGCCGACGTGCGGACGGTCAGGACGCCCTACACCGACGCGACGATCAACATCGCCAACGAGATCTTCATCAGTTGGCCGCGGTTGATCGCCTTTATCCTGGCCCTGGTCTTGAGCGCGGCGCTGTTCTTGTTCCTGACCAGGACCGACCTGGGCCAGGCGATGCGCGCGGCCGCCCAGGACCGCGATACGGCGATGCTGATGGGGATCGACCCGGACCACGTCTACCGCATGGCGGTCGGGCTGGCCTCGGCCCTGGCGGCGGCCGGCGGGACCCTGCTGATGCCGTTCTTCGTCGTTCAGCCGTACGTCGGCGGGCAGTTCGGCCTGATGGCGTTCGTCGTGGTAGTCGTCGGGACGCTCGGCGACATCCGCGGCGCCCTGCTGGGGGGCCTGCTGCTCGGCGTCGTCGAGTCGCTCGGGGTCCAGTTCGTCGGTGCCGACTCGGGTCGCATCCTGGTCTTCCTGATCCTGCTGCTGACCTTGATCCTGCGGCCGGGCGGGCTGTTCGGCGCGAGGCGCGCCTGATGCGCGTCGACCTGCGTGCCCCGAGCATCTACGTCCCGCTCCTGCTGCTCCTGCTGGCGATCGTGGCGCCGCTGGCCCTGCCGAATCCCTTCTTTCGGAGCGTGCTGATCGAGGCGGCGATCTTCGCCCTGCTCGGCGTCGGCTGGAACCTCCTCGGCGGCTACGCCGGCCAGCTCTCGCTCGGCCACGCGGCCTACTTCGGCGTTGGAGCCTACACGGCGACCCTCCTGTTGGTGTACCAGGGCATCGCGACGATCTACGGGATGTGGGTCGGCGGTCTGATGGCGATGCTGGTGAGCATCCCAATCGGCCTGGCCTCCTTCCGCCTGCGCGGCCCGTACTTCGCGATCGCGTCGATCGCGACCGCCGAGACGATGCGCCTGCTGGCCCTGAAGTTCCGCGACTTCACCTTCGGCGCGCTCGGCACGACGATCCCGCTCACGCCGAACGCCCCACTGAACTGGCTCTTCTCCGAGAAGCTCGGCCTGTACTACACCACCGTGGCGCTCGTACTGGCCGCGGTCGCGAGCACCGCCTGGATCGAACGGCACAAGCTGGGCTACTACTTGGTCGCGGTCGGCCAGGACGAGGACGCGGCCGAGGCAATCGGGATCCGCTCGCCCTGGGTCAAGCAGCAGGCCAACTTCGTCAGCGCCTTTTTCTCGGCGCTGGCCGGCACGATGTACGTCCAGTACACCTATTTCATCCAGCCCGACTCGGTGTTCGGGTTGCCGATCTCGGTCGAGGCGGTGCTGGTTTCGATCGTCGGCGGGGTCGGGACGCTCTGGGGGCCGGTAATCGGCGCCTTGCTGCTCCAGCCGATCGCCGCCGTTACCCAGGCCCAGCTCGGCAGCACCTTCGCCGGGGCCCAGCTCGTCGTCTACGCCCTCATCCTGATGGTCGTCATCCTGGCCAAACCGAGCGGCCTGGTCGGCGTGCTCGGGCCGGTCTACTGGCGGGTGCTGAGCGCCTTACCAGGCGCCGAGATCGACCGCCGCCGCCGAGTCGAGCAGGCTAAGGAAGTGACCAGTGCCAGCCCTGCTTGAGGTCGGCGGTCTGACCAAGCAATTCGGCGGCCTGCGGGCCGTCCAGGACCTCGACTTCGCCGTCGAGGAGGGCGAGATCCTGGCTCTGATCGGCCCGAACGGGGCCGGCAAGACGACCACCTTCCATCTGATCACCGGCTTCCACCCGCCGGACAGCGGCCGGATCATGTTCCGCGGCCAGGACCTGGCCGGCCGCAAGCCGTACGACGTCTGCGCCAGAGGCATCAGCCGCACCTTCCAGGTGGCGCGACCATTCGGCGCGTCGACAGTCCTGGCCAACGTGCTGACCGGCGCCTTCTTGCGCCACCCTACCCGAAGGGGCGCAGAGCGCCGCGCCCGAGACGTGCTCGGCCTCGTCGGCCTGGACGGCAAGGCCGACGTCCTGGCGCGGGACCTGACGACGATCGACCAGCGCCGCCTGGAAGTCGCCCGCGCCCTGGCGACGGAGCCCCGACTGGTCCTGCTCGACGAGACGATGGCCGGCCTGAACCCCGCCGAGGCCGACCTGGCGGTGGCGCTGGTCCGCCGCCTGCGCGACGAGGGCCTGACGGTGGTGATCGTCGAGCACGTGATGCGCGCGATCATGGCCATCTCCGACCGCATCGTCGTCCTGGATCACGGCCAGAAGATCTCCGAGGGCGCCCCGCGCGACGTCGTGAACGACCCGAAGGTCATCGAGGCGTATCTCGGGGCGAGTCGCGAGTCGCGGGTCCCGAGTCACGAGTGATGAGTGATGGATGAGTGATATGTGATGCGTGATGACGAGCGACGGGAGCGAGGAGAGGCGATCTACTCGTGACTCGGGACCCGCGACTCCGGTTCAGCCATGCTCCTCGAGCTGAGTAACCTCAGCGCCAGCTACGGGGCCGTGCGGGCGGTCCAGGGCGTGTCGCTGGCGATGCAGGCCGGCGAGGCGGTCACGATCGTCGGGGCCAACGGGGCGGGCAAGTCGACGACGCTGAAGTCGATCTCCGGCCTGGTCCGGCCTCAGGGGGGCGCCATCCGCTTCGAGGGGGAGGAGCTGGTCGGCCGGCCGGCGTATCGGATCGCCGAGCTAGGGATCGCCCACGTCCCCGAGGGACGGCGAGTCTTTCCGGACCTCACCGTGCGCGAGAACCTCAATCTCGGCGCGTATTCCAAGCGGGCCAAGGGGGAGCGCGCGGCGAGCATGGCGCAGGTCTTCGACCTGTTCCCACGCCTACGCGAGAGGGCGACGCAGCGGGCCGGCACGCTCTCCGGCGGCGAGCAGCAGATGCTGGCGATCGGCCGGGGCCTGATGCTGCGCCCCAAGCTGATCATGCTCGACGAGCCCTCGCTCGGGCTGGCCCCGATCATGGTCGAGGCGGCCTACGCCGGGATCGAGGCGATCCACCGCCAGGGCGTCGCAATCCTGCTGGTCGAGCAGAACCTGCAACTGGCCCTGAGCTTCGCCGACCGTGGCTACGTCCTCGAGAACGGCCGCGTCGCCCTCGAAGGCCCGGCCCGCGACCTGCTCGAGAACCCGACCATCAAAGCCTCTTACCTGGGCATGTGACGCCGCCGAGCCGTGCTAAACGACCTGGGAGCACCGGTGCCAACCTGCAGCTCTTCCTTGAGACGCTCGACTTGGTTCGTCCGAGGGATCAGAAGCCGATGACCCAGGTGGTTGGCACGCGGCTCGTGCTACCATCCGGAGACACGGACCTCGGGATCGGTGGACAGCTCCGCGAGTCAGGCGCCTGCCACGGTCATCTAGAGATCCAGCATCGGAGCCCCCATGGCAGCTTCGCGAGTTCGATCCACCTCTTCCCCCACTTCCCTTGACCTTTCGGCACGTGACGGCGCGCTCCGCGGCCACAATGAGCTGCTTACCATCGTTTTCGACGACGATGGCGAGTACGTGCGGTTCACGGACTACGCTTGGAGCAACTTCGAGGGTGGCACGGCGCCCACCGACGTCCCGATGGATCTGACGATTCGTGTGAGACGGTGGTTGCTCGCGGAGACACAAGGCCAGTTCAAGATGCGGTTGGTCACGGCTGAAGACGCGCGGGCGGCGGTCAAGCGGCTGGTCGAGGAGCGGCGAAGGGGGCGGAAACCCTGGGATCCGGCGAGCTTAAAGGATTTCCACGTACCCGGTGTTCCCCGCTACGCTGAGCATGCCTAGATCGAGCGGTGCCACGGCTCGTTAGCGCGACCCGAATCCAACTCGTCTGCCCGGCCGGAAATCATGATCCGCGGCGAGCGACCTACAGGATCATCCAGCACCTCGTCGCCGAGGAGGTGGTCCAATCCTGGGGCGCCCTGACCTACTCCATCGCCGATCCGCCAGCCTTCCTGGGCCAGTTCTGGGGCGGGGACCACTGGGAAACGGACGAGAACGTGCTCATCTCGCTTGACGCCCCCGGGCGGTCTGCACGCTCGCTTCTACCGTACCTGACGGAGCTGCGCGATCGGCTGAACGAAATCTATCGCTCGGTGGACCAGCCACAAAAGGCGCTCTGGATCACCACGCACTCCCTGCGCATCGTGCTTGACTGAGGGCGAGCAGTGCATTGGCAACGACCGAGGCGGGCCCGGTTGCGCTACACCATCGTGCTGGAGCCCGAAGAGGATGAGGTCGGCGGCTACGCTGTATCAGTCCCCGCGCTGCCAGGCTGCTTCAGCCAGGGGCGCACGGTCGACGAGGCACTTGCCCACATCCGCGAGGCGATCGCACTCCACGTGGGTGCTTTGCGTCGTGACGGGGAGCGATTCCCGCCAGACGTGACGCCGATCGTCGCCGCTGTCGAGGTTGAGCCCGCCGAGCCCCAGCCGGTCGACGCAACGCTGTTCGTCGATCTCGATGCCGACGAGGTTCCGGCGGGATCCCTGCCCGGCTGAGTCTCTCCACGGCCGCGGTTAGGCTCTCGAGAACAGCCGCGTCGCCCTCGAAGGCCCCGCCCGCGACCTGATCGAGGACCCGACGACCGGGACCTCCTACCTGGACGTGTAACGCCGGCCGGCGGGTCGACACGGGCTGCTCGCCAACGTCGATGCTGATGACGTCGCAGCTTTTCCTGTCGCTGGCGTATTATGCGCAGGGAGCCGCCTCGGGAGCAGATGGAAGCGACGCCAAATCGTACCAGGAGCGGGACGTGCGAGACGCGATCGAGACGCTCCGCGAGCTCCGTCGGAGGAGACAACCGTGAACGACAAGCCCAGGCAGTGGCATTATTCAATGCTGATCCAGTGGCCCGCGGAGGACCAGGCCTATGTCGTCGACGTGCCAGAGCTGTCCGGCTGCAGAACGCATGGCTCGACGTACGAGGAAGCCGTGCAGCGGGGGCAGGAAGCGATCGAAGGCTGGATCGAGGATGCACAGGCCTGGGGCGAGCCGGTGCCTGAGGCAAGAGCCTTCGCCGGCGCAGCGAAACTGAGTGGGCGAGGCTAGTGGAGCCCCAGGCCCCGTCCACCTGCTGCGTCTCGGCCGGCCGCGGCCGTTCCGCTGAGGCGCCCGGCCTGACGGCGGCCCCGAGCGGGCCAGCGCTGGGCTCGACTGAGGGCATGGTTCTCCTACCGGGCGGCGACTTCCTGATGGGCACCAACAGCCGGGAGGGTTACCCGGATGATGGCGAGGGGCCGGTCCGCAAGGTGGGGTTGAAGCCGTTTTGGATCGACGCCAACGTCGTCTCGAATAGGCGCTTCGCTGCCTTCGTCGAGGCCACTGGCTACGTCACCGAGGCCGAGCGGTTTGGCTGGTCGTTCGTCTTCGGCGGGTTCTTGCCGAACGACTTCCCGCCGACGCGAGGGGTCGCCGCCGCACCGTGGTGGCGCCAGGTCCACGGCGCCGACTGGTGCCACCCGGAGGGTCGGCACTCGGGCATCGCCGAGCGGATGGACCACCCGGTCCTCCACGTCTCGTGGAACGACGCGGGGGCCTACTGCCGCTGGGCCGGCAAGCGATTGCCAACCGAGGCGGAGTGGGAGTACGCCGCGCGTGGGGGGCTCGAGCAGCAGCGGTTCCCGTGGGGCGACAAGCTGACCCCTGACGGCGCGCACCGGATGAACGTCTGGCAGGGCAAGTTCCCGAGCGACAATAGTGTCGAGGACGGCTACGCCGGGACGGCGCCGGTCGACGCCTTTCCGGCCAACGGCTACGGCCTCTACAACATGACTGGCAACGTCTGGGAGTGGTGCGCCGACTGGTTCAGCCCGAAGTTCCATCTTAAGGGGCCGCGTGACAACCCCATCGGACCGCCGAGCGGGGAGAACAAGGTGACGCGCGGCGGCTCGTATCTCTGTCATCGGTCGTACTGTTTCCGCTACCGCGTAGCGGCGCGTAGCTCGAATACACCAGACTCGTCGACCGGCAATATCGGGTTCCGCTGCGTCCGGGACGCGGACTGATCGGGGGGGACATGTCGAACAGCGAAGCCACCTTTGGCGGCACGGTTGGCCGCACCTATCGTGAGTCGACGCCGCCGCGGGCCGAGCCGACACGGGCGCCTGAGGGGGCGCCGAACATCGTCTTCCTCGTCCTTGACGATGTCGGCTTCGCCGACCTCGGCTGCTACGGGTCGGAGATCGAGACACCGAACATGGACCGGCTGGGCGGGGGCGGGCTCCGCTACACCAACTTCCACACGACAGCGATGTGCTCGCCGACGCGGGCCTGTCTCCTGACGGGTCGCAATGCCCACGCGGTCGGGATGGGGATTATCGCCGAGTGGTCGACCCCCTTTTCGGGCTATCGGGGGCGGGTCACCAAGCGGGCCGCGAACCTGGGCGAGATGCTGGGCGAGCACGGCTACAACACCTTCGCGGTCGGGAAGTGGCACTTGAACCCACTGGCCGATGCGACCGCGGCCGGCCCCTTCGATTACTGGCCGACCCAGCGGGGATTCGACCGCTGGTACGGCTTCCATGGCGCCCTCGCCGACTCCTATCATCCCGAGCTGTTCGTCGACAACCACGCACTCGACGCGCCGAATCGCCCCGATTACCATTTGAGTGAGGACCTCGTCGACCGCTCGGTCGAGATGATCCGCGACCAGCAGTCGGTTGCGCCGGAGCGGCCGTTCTTCCTGTACCTGGGGTTCGGCGCCTGCCACTGGCCGCACCAGGTCCCGCGCGCGTACATCGACAAGTACCGCGGCCGCTACGACCTGGGCTGGGACCGGGTCCGCGAGGCGCGGCTCGCCCGCCAGAAGTCCCTCGGGATCGTGCCGCCGGAGACCGAGCTGGCGCCGCGCAACCCAGGCGTGCGGGCCTGGGATACACTGTCCGACGACGAGCGGCGGCTGTTCGCTCGGATGGAGGAACTTTACGCCGGCTTCCTCGACCACACCGACGCCCAGATCGGACGGCTCCTGGCGTACCTCGAGGGGCTCGGCAAGCTTGACGACACACTGATCGTGTTGCTCTCGGACAACGGCGCCAGCCCCGAGGGCGGCGAGGCCGGCGCGGTCAACACCCGCAAGCACCTCCAGTACGAGCCCGAGACGCTGGCCGACGGGCTGGCGCGGATCGACGAGCTGGGCAACGAGACGACCTACTCGCACTATCCCCAGGGCTGGGCCCAGGTCAGCAACACCCCACTCAAGTGGTACAAGAAGGACGTCCACAGCGGCGGCGTCCGCGACCCGCTGATCGTCCACTGGCCGGCCCGCATCGGCGACCGTGGCGGCGTGCGAGCTCAGTATCACCACGTGTCGGACGTCGTCCCAACCGTCCTCGAGCTCCTCGGGGTCGATGCCCCGACCACCTACCGTGGCGTCGACCAGCTCCCGATTCACGGGACGAGCATGGCCTACTCCTTCGACATGGCGGATGCGCCGACCCGCAAGGAGACCCAGTACTTCGAGCTGCTCGGGGACCGCGGGATCTGGCACCGCGGCTGGAAGGCGGTCGCAAAGCACGAGATGGGGTCCGACTTCGAGGCCGACCGTTGGGAGCTGTACCACCTCGACCAGGACTTCTCGGAGTGCTGGGACCGGGCCGAGCAGGAGCCGGCCCGACTGCGGGCGATGATCGAGCGCTGGTGGACCGAGGCCGGGCGCTACGACGTCCTCCCGCTCGACGACCGTGAGTACGAGCGCGTCGCGGCCAGCGTCGCGGCCCGGGCGCGTAGGGTGTCGACGTTCTATCCGGGGATGGCGCGGATCGACCGCTTCAGCGCCCCGGACATCACCGACCGCTCGTACACGATCACGGCCGATGTCGAGCTGCCTGAGGGTGGCGCCGAGGGCGTCCTGCTGGCCTCGGGGAGTCGCTTCGGCGGCTATGTCCTGTACGTCAAGGACGGGCGGCTCTTCTACGAGTACGCCTACTCCGACGAGACTCGCTACCTGATCGACTCGGACGACGTGGCCGTGCCGACTGGCCGTCCGACGACGCTGCGGTTCGAGTTCACCAAGACCGGCCCGCGCCGCGGTCACGGGGCGCTGTTCATCGACGGACGCCGCGTCGGATCCGGGGACCTGCCGAAAACCTGGCCGATCGTCGGGCTCACCGGTGGGCTCCTCTGCGGCCGCGACGGCGGCTCGCCGGTCAGTGACGTGTACGCGCTGCCGTTTGCCTTTACGGGTACGCTCCACCGGGTCGTGATCGAGCTGGCCGAAGACGGCGAGCCGGACCCGGTCGCCGAGTTCCGCGGCGCGATGGCGGAGGAGTAGTATCCAGGGCCTGGCGGCGTCGAGCTCGGTTGACGAGCGGCGAAGGGGGTCAGGTGCAACATGGCGCAGGACTATGAGGTGGTGGTGGTCGGCGGGGGCCTGGCCGGGCTGACCGCTGGCCTGTTCGCGGCGCGCTACGGGCGCACGACGCTGGTGCTCGAGCCCCAGATGCCGGGCGGGCACCTGGCGAACGTCGAGAAGGTCGAGGACTTCCCCGGCTTTCCCGAGGGGGTGGCCGGCTATGAGCTCGGCCCGAGCGTCCAGGAGCAGGCGGCGAACGAGGGCGCGGAGCTTCGGCTGGCCGGGCTCCAGCGCCTCGAGCCCGTGGAGGGCGGCTGGCTGGTGACGACCGACGAGGGGCAGTACCGGGCCGAGTCGGTGATCGTCGCGGCCGGGTCACGCCCGCGGGAGCTCGGCGTCCCCGGTGAGCGCCGCCTGTACGGCAGAGGCGTGAGCCACTGCGCGAGCTGCGACGGCCCGCTGTTCCGAGACCAGAAGGTGGGCGTCGTGGCCGAGGACGCCTGGGCGCTCCAGGAGGCGCTGACCCTGATGAGCTATGCCAGCGAGGTCGTCCTGTTTCACCGCTCCGACGCGGTCGCGGGCCAGCACAGGAACCGGCAGCGGGTCGTGGACCACGCGAAGGTCACGCTTCGACCAAACACCGCCGTCGAGGAGGTCCTGGGAGAGGATGTCGTCAGTGGCGTTCGGGTGCGGCACACCGCGACGGGACAGGAGGGCCGCGTCGAACTGGCGGGGCTGTTCGTCTACGCCGGCCTGGAGCCGAACACCGCTCTGCTGCGGGGGCTGCTGCGGCTCGATGAGGACGGGCGTGTCCCGACCGACATCTGGATGCGGACCGAGCGGCCGGGCCTTCTCGCGGCGGGGGACATCCGACGCGATTCGGCGTCGCAGGCGATCACCGCCGCGGGAGACGGCGCCACCGCCGCCATCGCGGCACACCGCTACCTCGAAGACTCGTCGTGGCCGGGCTTGACCACGGCGGAACGGAAAGCGTAGACTGCCGCCGCGAGGCAGAGCAGTGGTCGCGACTAGCCGGGAGCAGCGCGGCCGTTAGAAGGTCTGGGTGCAGCGAGTCCAGACGCGCCCCACAACCCTCCCGACCGCGGCGATCCCGCGTCGGAGCCCTCTGCCGTGGGCCCGGCAGCGTCGGCGGGTCTTCGTGGCCTTCCTGCTGCCGGCCGCGATCGTGCTGTTCGTCGTCACGATCCTGCCGAGCATCTTCCTGATCGCGACGAGCTTTACCCCGTTCGACCTGACCAAGCCAAACTCGCTCACGTTCGCCGGCCTGCGGAATTACGAGCAGCTCCTGCGCGACGATCGGTTCTGGAACTCGACCTGGGTCCAGGCACGCCTGTCCTTCTGGACGGTCTCGCTCCAGATGCTGTTCGGGCTCGGACTGGCCGTGCTGCTCAACAGCCGGATGCGGGCGCTCGAGGCCGTCCGGACCGCCTTCATCGTGCCGATGGTTTTGCCACCGGTGGTGGTCGCGCTGACCTGGAAGATCCTCTTCACGCCGGACGTCAGTCCGATCAACTGGCTGCTCGGACTGCTCCGCCTGCCCCAGCCGGCCTGGCTTGTCGACCCGACCCTGGCCCTCTGGGCGCTCATCATCGCCGACGTCTGGCAGTGGTTCCCGTTCGTGTTCCTGATGCTGCTGGCGGCGCTGCAGATGATGCCGGAGGAGCCGATCGAGGCGGCCAGAATCGACGGCGCCTCGGCCCTGCAGGTCTTTCGCTACATCACGCTGCCGCTGCTCCGGCCGGTTCTCCTGATCGCGGTCCTGTTCCGCCTGATCGACAGCATCAAGGCCTTCCCGAACATCTTCATCATGACCGGCGGCGGGCCGGGCATCGCCACCGAGGCAACCAATTACTACGCGTACCTCCAGGGCTTTTCCTACACCTTCATCGGCTTCTCCAGCGCGATCACCGTCGTCATGCTGGTCACGACCTTCGCCATGAGCTGCACGATCCTCCGAACCCTGGGGCGGACGGTCGACGTTGAGTAGCGTCGCCGTGGTCAGGCCCCATCGGCCGCCGCTCGCCCGGACTATCAGGCGCGGGCTGGTCCTGGCGCTGGTCGCGATCCTGATTCTGATCGTCCTGTTCCCGTTCTACTGGCTGGTCCAGATGTCGTTCAAGACCGAACGGGAAGCCTTCCAGATGCCGCCCCAGATCGTGTTCGTGCCGACGCTCCAGAACTACGTCTCGGTCCTCCAGGGCAAATTCGTCCGCGCCCTCGGCAACAGCGCGATCACGGCCACGACGACGACCGTGCTCTCGCTGCTGCTCGGGGTGCCGGCGGCCTACGCCCTGTCGCGGGCGCGGTTCGGCTCGGACTGGGCGATCTCACTCTGGATGCTGGCCACGCGGATGGCCCCGCCGATCGCCTTCGGGATCCCGTTCTTCCTTATCTACAAGAACCTCGAGCTGATCGACACGCTCCACGGCCTGATCATCATTTACCTGACCTTCAACCTGTCGCTGGTGATCTGGAC
The DNA here is from genome assembly GCA_013695975.1 of Chloroflexota bacterium. Taxonomy (GTDB): domain Bacteria; phylum Chloroflexota; class UBA6077; order UBA6077; family JACCZL01; genus JACCZL01. Next base: position 1,761 of record JACCZL010000578.1, on the reverse strand, counting down.
GATGCGAACGTTCTTCGACGGGCTGCCCGTCTCGCTCGAAGAGGCGGCCTACATCGACGGGGCCGGTGTGTTCGAGACATTCCTGCGGGTGACGCTGCCGCTCTCGACCCCGGGGCTTGCGACGACGGCGATCTTCTGCTTCCTGTTGTCCTGGAACGACTTCTTCTACTCGCTGATCCTGGCCCGCAGTGACGCGCTGACCGCGCCAGTGGCGATCGTGAACTTCATGAACTACGAGAGCTGGGAGTACGGGAAGATTAGCGCCGGCGGGACGCTGATCATGCTACCGGTGGTGGTGTTCTCGCTGGCGGTCAAGAAGTACCTGGTCAGCGGCCTGACGGCCGGCGCGATCAAGGGATAGGAGGAGAGAGCCATGGCGCCACGGACGACCACGAAGCCCATCTCGCGCCGTCGACTGCTGCGGGGGGCGCTTGCCCTGGGCGGTCTCGGCCTGCTGAGCGCCTGCGCCCCGGCGGCGCCACCGGCCAGCAAGCCGTCCGAGGGCAAGCCGGCCGCGCAGGCCCCGGCCAAGACCGGCCAGGCCTACGCTGGCACGTCGCTCAAGATGATGATGGTCGGCCACGCCTACGGGCAGGGCCTGACCGAGAAGCTGCCTGAGCTGGAGCAGAAGACCGGCATCAAGGTCGAGATCGACCAGTTGGCGTTCCCGGTCCTGAACCAGCGGGCCGACCTCGAGCTGTCGAGCGGCTCCGGCGCCTATGACGTCCTCCAGCTCATCTTCATCCGCAGTGGGCGCTGGATCACGGCCGGCTGGGCCGAGCCGCTCAACACCTTCATCGACGACGCCAACCTGACCGACAAGGGAGAGCTGGCGCTCGACGACTTCCTGGCCGGCGCGATGGCCCCCTTCAAACGTGGCGACACGATCTACGCCCTGCCCTGGCTGGCCGACAGCACGGTCGTCGGCTACCGCACCGACATCTACGAAAAGGCCGGGTTCGCCAAGTTCCCCGAGACGTACGGCGCGCTCCAGGAGGCGGCCGCCAAGATCCACAGCCCCGAGACGGCCGCCTTCGTCACGTCGGACAACCTGCACTGGATCTGGCCGAACTGGCTGATCTCCCACGGCGGGAGCTTCTTCGCCAATCCGCCCGACGACCTGCGGCCAACCTTCGACACGCCCGAAGCGATCCAGGCGGCCGAGATGTTCGGGACGCTGGTCTCGAAGTACGCCCCGCCCGGCTCGCCGAAGATCGACACGGGCCTGGCCCAGACGTCGATGCACCAGGGCAAGGCGGCGAGCTACCTGGATGGGCTGGGCAACACCCAGCAGATCATCAACACCGAGAAGACCCAGCTCGCCGACAAGATGGCGTTCACGAACACGCCGAGCGGGCCGAAGGGCCACTTCCCGCAGCTCGCCGTACACGGCTTCATGATCAACAAGGCGTCGAAGAAGAAGCAGGCCGCCTGGGAGCTGGTAAAGTGGGCGGCCGGCAAGGACACCATGCTCTGGAACGCCCTGAACCAGGGCCACCTGGCCGGCACCCGCGCCTCGATGCTGAACAACCCCGAGGTCAAGCAGAAGTTCACCTGGCGCGGCTCGGACCTGCCGATGCTCCACCAATCGGTGATGGAGCGGGCCGGCAGCGGCTACATGGCCTATCGGACCGTCCCGCAGTTTCCGCCGATCGGCGACCGCGTCATCATCGCCCTCCAGACGATCGCCTCCGGCCAGGCCAGTCCCGCCGACGCGATGAAGGCGCTCCAGAAAGACGCCGAGTCGATGCTCGAGAAGGA
>JACCZL010000568.1 GCA_013695975.1 Chloroflexota bacterium | reverse complement strand
ATTGTGGGGCGCCGGGCGACGCCTCGCGCGGCGGGCCGCTGCGGGCCATCCCGGACGCTTCGTCGTCGGACCGATTGGTCATGAATTGGACGTCGTTCGCGAGCACCTCGAGACCCGCCCGGGGCTGCTGCTGCTGATCCATCCAGGGACGGCTTTCGAGGCGTCCCTCGACGTAAACGCGGCTCCCTTTGTGCAAGTACTGGGTCACGACCTCGGCCTGCCGACCGAACACCGAAACCCGGACCCACTCGGTCTTCTCCTGGGGCTCGCCGTCCTGGCCGCGACCGCGGTAGGTCGAGGCGATGTTGAAACGGACAAAGGGTCGGCCGTCGGACGTGTAGCGCGGCTCATCAGGATCTGCACCCAGGTTCCCGATAATGATTGCCTTAAGCATCGCCAGGTCCCTCCCTCTGGCTACGTCTCGTCCATGCGGACGAGTAGATGGCGGATGACGGGCTCGGCCAACTTGAGGCTCCGGTCGAGCGGCTCCGCGGCCGTCGGGTCGAGCTTGAGCTTGGCGACGGCGTAGTAGCCGTCGCGGACTTTGCCGATCGGATAGGCGAGCCGTCGCCGACCCCAGGCCTGGACGTCAACGACCTCGCCGCCGCGGCCGGTGACCATCGTCTTGACGCGCTCGGTGGTCGCGTTGACCCCTTCCTCGTCGAGATCGGGGGCCAGCACGACCATCAGCTCATAGTCACGCACTGCGCATCTCCTTTCTGTGGGCTTGCCCTCCGCTCGTGGATCGAGGCCGATGCCTGCCTCGACGGCCGAAGGGCAGAAAGGACACGACCCAATGGGCCGCACGACAACCCGAGCGGTCGCCGACTCGTCCCCGAGTATACACGATGCACCGGTCAGGACCAGGGATTCAGGGGTGGGCGGGCCAAGGCAGAGGCGCTACTGCCAGTCGTAGCGCTCCTCGTTCCAGGGATCGCCACGCATGTGGTAGCCGTACCCCTCCCAGAAGCCGGGACGGTCCTGGGCGACGAACTCGAGGCCGCGCACCCACTTGGCGCTCTTCCAGAAGTAGAGGTGCGGGACAAAGAGTCGTAGCGGCCAGCCGTGCTCGCGGGCGATGTCCTCGCCGTTGCGGCGGTAGACGAACAGGACGTCGTCGCGCATGACGTCGGGCAGCGGGAGGTTGGTGGTGTAGTTGTTCTCGGCGTGGACGATCACGACCTGCGCTTCGGGCTGGACCTTGACCAGCTTCACCGCCTCGAGGAACGGTACGCCTTCCCACTCGCTGTCGAACATGCTCCAGCGGGTCACACAATGGACGTCCCGCGTGACCGTCTTCCTGGGCAGCGCCATAAACTCGTCATAGGTGAGGCGGACCGGCTCCTCGACGAGTCCGGAGATTCGGAAGTCCCAGCTCGCCTGGTCAAACTTTGGCACCGCGCCGTAGTGGAGCACCGGCCACTTCTCGGTCGCGTACTGGCCTGGTGGCAGACGCTCGCCGAGGGCGTCCTCCGTCGCGGAGCGCCCCCGTCGAAAGAAGTTGAAAGCCATGTCGGGTCTCCTCGCACTCGCTGAGACTACTGGGTCAGTGTACTCGTGGGTTGATTGGCATGCACGTGTGGCGTGCGCGGTAGGGTCGACCGGCCAGTCTACAAGTGTATCACGGCCCTCGGCGGATGGGTCAGGCGATCGGTAGCCGCATCCGGAAGGTCGGGCCGCCGGCGGCGTTGGGCTCGGAGGCGAGGGATCCGCCATGGGCCTCGGCGACGAGTCTCGAGAAGCGGAGCGGCAACCCCGACTCTGCGAGCTGGGGGTCTGACCCGCTGTCGTTCGATGTTTCGGTCTCGCGGACATTCTCGACCGGCGACTGGGCCCCCCGCTGCACGCAGATCTCGAGATCGTCCGGGCGTTGCACGACGCTGAGCAAGACATCCCCGTCAGCCCCGGCCTGGCGGATGGCGTGGCCCACCAGGTTGCCGATCGCCAGTTGGACCAGGCGCCGATCGACGCGTGCCACGCCGGCCTCGTTCGGGGCGGTCACTGAGAGTCGGCTACGATGCTCGACGGCGGTCGACTGGGCTCTCGACGCGACGCGCTCGCAGAGCTCCCAGATGTCGACGTCCGCCAGGCGGAGTCTGCTGTCGCCGATGCTGAGGCGATGGGCAACGATCACCTGGTCGAGTCCCTCGGTCACTCGGTCGGCCTGGCGCATGATCTCGCCGAGCATGCGGGTGGCCTCGCCCGAAAGCTCGCCATAGCGACCCATGAGCAGGAGCTCAGCCATCCCCGAAATGAAGCCGAGCGGGCTCTTCAGGTCGTGGCCGAGGAAGTGTCGAATCTCCTCCGCCTCGCGCCGCAGGTCCTCCTCGTGGGGGCTCGCGGTGGCGCGGCGCGTGGTCGGGCTGGCGGATGTGGGGTCGGTCACGGTCGCGCCGTTCAATGGTAGGCGGCGATTCCGGTGAGGTCCTGGCCGAGAACGAGGGTGTGGATCTCGTGGGTCCCCTCGTAGGTCAGGACCGTCTCGAGGTTGACCATGTGTCGGAAGATCGGGTGCTCGAGGCTGATCCCGTTGCCACCGAGGATCGTGCGGGCGGTCCGGGCTACGTCGAGCGCCATCGCGGCGTTGGCCCGTTTGGCGAGTGAGACCTGAGCAGATCGAAGGCGGCCGCTCTCCTTGAGGCGACCGAGCTGGAGGGCCAGGAGCTGACCCTGGGTGACCGCGGTAAGCATGTCGGCGAGCTTGGCCTGGGTAAGCTGAAACGCGGCGATCGGCTTGCCGAACTGGGGCCGAATCTTGGCGTACTCGAGGGCGCTCTCCAGGCAGGCCATCGCCGCCCCGACGGTGCCCCAGGCGATGCCGAAGCGAGCTTCGTTGAGACACTTGAGGGCCGATCCCAGTCCGCTCGTACCCGCCAGGAGGGCGCTGCCGGGCACGCGGACGTCGTCGAGATGGAGCTCGGACGTCACCGACGCTCGCAGCGACAGCTTGTGCTTCACGTCACGCGCGGAGAAGCCGGCCGTGTCGGTGTCAACGGCAAAACCGCGGATGCCATCTGGCGTGCGAGCCCAGATGATCGCCAGGTCGGCCACCGAGCCGTTCGTGATCCACATCTTGGTGCCGTTGAGGACCCATCCGTCGCCGTCGCGCTCGGCCCGTGTCTCCATGCCGCCGGGATCGGAGCCGTGGTCCGGCTCAGTCAGCCCGAAGCAGCCGATCAGCTCGCCCTTGACCATCTTGGGGAGATAGCGCTCCTGCTGCTGCTCGGTGCCGAAGGTGTAGAGCGGGAACATGCAGAGGCTGCTCTGGACCGAAACGAAGCTGCGCAGACCGGTGTCACAACGCTCGAGCTCCTGGCAGATGAGTCCGTAGGCGGTGTAGGGCATGCCGGCCCCGTACTTGGGCAAGCTGGCGCCGAGGAGGCCCAGCTCGGCCATCTGGGGGATCAGGCGCTTGGGGAACTCGCCCTGCTCGAAGCAGTCGGCGATGATGGGCATCGCCTCGGCGTCGACCCACTCGCGGGTGGTGCGCTGGACGAGCCGCTCTTCGTCGCTGAGCTCGATGTCGAAGTAATTCAGCATGCCGACTCTCCTTGCCGCCGAAACCTGGAGGGCATCAGGATCGGGACATGATACCCGGTCGAACCTACGAGCCGGCCGCGAAGGCGACGTAGGGGAAGTCGCTCTCGGCCATCGCCTGCTCGAGCGCCCGCGCCGAGATCAGTCGGCCATAGCCGTGGCCGTCGCTGTCGGTGGGATCGTTGTAGATGAAGCGGTCGCCGAGGATGCCGGTCACCACGATGTAGTGGTCGCCCCCGAAGCTGGAGTTTCCGCGGCCGGGGAGCATGCGGTACATGACCTGGGGGAGGACCGGATGGCCGGCTCGGAGCTCGGCGCGGATGTCCTCGAGTGTCCAGCTCCGAAAGGCGTCGTTTCGGCCGCGCAGCCCATGGATCGCGACGCCGCGGTCCTGGACGACGGCGGCGAGATCGTGGATGAAGGTGCCGCAATCGTCGCAGCCGATGGCGTCCTGGGGATCGAGCGCGGCATCGCGGATGCGGACGGGGGCATCGCCTTTCCCGAAGGCGTCGAGGATCATCGAGATGGCGATCGGGCCACAATTTGCTCCGGAGTAGGGCGTGCCGTCGAGCTGGGAGCGGTATGGGATCCGCAGCCACAGCTCGGGCGGGGTTCGATCGAGCGTCGCACGATCGAGGGTCTGAGCGGCGATCTTGTCCTGAGGCTGCACCGGGAAGGCGAAGTGGTTCGCGTCGATCCAGCCCTCGATCGGCGGGGTCGTCCGCCCATCGCCGAGATAGAAGGCGCGGGCCCAGCGACCGCGCTGCTCGCCGAGGACTTCGACATAGGCTCCGCGCGGCAGGGACGCGACGACTGAGGCACCGGGCCCCGCCTCGACTCGGAGCGCGGTCGCTCGGCGCCCGCGGACCCAGCGCGGCCAGGCCGTCGACTCGAGGTCGGCGGTGTCTACCCAGACCTCACCGGATCGGCGTCGGTCGGCGTCGCCGGCGAAGTAGACGAACGTCCGAGGACCCTGACGGTCGAGTCCGCGCAGGACGGCGCCGGCCGGCAGCTTGACGAACTCCTGCGCCGCCGCGTCCGGCCCCGACCAGAGGCCAGTCTCGCGCACCGTGCGCAGCCAAGGCGGCGCCCGCTCGACCTCGACGGTTGGTCGGGCCGGGGCGGTGATTGGCTGAGAGACGACTGAGCTCGACAGGGGGCTACGCGTTGCGTCGGAGCTCGCGGGCGCCCCGATGATCGGCGGCGGTGTCGGAGCCGGCGTGGCGAGGACGCTGGGGTCGTCGGTGGTCGGGTCGGCAGCGGTGTGGGCGGCGGGGTCAGTCGAGGAGACGGTCAGGAACAGCGCGCCGGCCACGCCGCACAAGGCCGCGCCCATCTTCACGCCTACCCAGCGATTACGCACGGCATTCCCGCCCTGACGATTATGAGCTCGATACCTCAGCCCCTGTACCGGGAGCATACAAGATCGGGGCTCGTCCGCGTCAACGCGGTGCGGGCGTCGATCGTGACGAGTCAGGGCCCGACATCGCCTCGTACTCGCGCAGGACCTGCTCGTTCGGTGGGTAGACCCCGCGCAGCGACTCGCCGGCCCGGATGCGGCCGAGGATGTAGTCCTCGAGACGATCGCGGTTGGCGGCGGTCGCTGCCACGCGGCTGACCAGATGGCGGGGGATGACCACCACGCCGTCGGCGTCGCCGAACAGGACGTCGCCCGGGCAGACCATGATGCCGCCGCAGCCGATGACCTGGTTCATGTCGGCGGCGTGGTGGACGGTGACGTTCGCGGCGGCGCTCGCCCCGCGGACGTAGGC
>JACCZL010000564.1 GCA_013695975.1 Chloroflexota bacterium | reverse complement strand
GGGATCTGGGTGGTCACGGTCAAGCCCCGCCACCTCTTGGGGTACATCTACCACCAGGTGTCCGCCGTGATCGTCCAGCGCGTTCCCTTGGAAGAGTGCGCGTCGTGCGCCCGGTTCTTCACCGTGGAGGACCCGCGCCAGCGGTATTGCAGTGACAGGTGCTCGGGCAGGGCCAGATACCGCCGGTGGGCCGAGAAGAAGCGTCGGAGCGGAGAGATGCCGGCGGGCAACTCCCACCGTAAAGGGACCGGCGAGGGGTAGCGAGCCCGCCCGCCCCGACGTGAGGATTCTACCCTGCCGTCAGGAGCGCAGCACGCTCGACGACGGCGCCTGAGCGCCCCGACCGGATGCCCACCGCCACCGCCCGGGTGAGCCCGATGGTGCAGCGGTTTTGCGCAGGCCCATGACTGCAGCCACTGCCCGGCCGGCCTGACTAAAGCGCCCGACGCCGAGCATCGGGACCGAGCCCCGGACGCCCGCTAGCGGATCACCTGGATCGCGACGCCGAGCTGCAAGCCCTGCCAGGCCCGATCGGCGGTCAGGACAGGGAGCGCGAGGTATTGGGCGAGCGCCAGGCAGGCGCGGTCGCCCAGCGAGAGGCCGGCCTGGCGCGTGAGCCGGCGCAGCAGGCCAGTTCGATAGGCCAGCTCGGCGTCGAACTGGACCACCTCCAGCCTCAGCGGAGCCAGCGCCTGACGGATCACCATCTCCACCATACCCGCGTCGACCAGTTTCGTCACCACCTCGGCGAGGTTGACCGCGCCGATTGCCGCCTCCGCCAGCAGGGCCGCTCGGACCTGCTGGTGCCCCGGCTCCCCATTGATCAGGGCCAGTAGCGCCGAGGCGTCGAGGACCGAGCTACTCACGCGCCGCCTCAGTCCTCCGCTCGGCGATCAGCTCATCGGACAGCGAGCGACCCTCGGGAATGTACTGGCGCACCAACTCCTGCGCACGCCTGATCGCTCGGTCGAGTGTGAAGAGTCGTACTTCCCCATCATCGAGCTGCATGATCACCGTGTCGCCAGTACGCAGCCCGAGGGCCTTGCGGTACTCCGCCGGGATGACGACTCTGCCACCGTCCGCTAACTTTGCTCGAGCGACGCGCATCTGTCACCTGCGATAGTATTGCCATCCCAGACCTGATATGGTAGGGCCAGGCAAGTATACCACCAGATCGTGGCACGCCCAGGCCGGTCTAGGCTCGACGCCGCCGCTGCGCCCATTGGCTGGTCATGCCACGAAGAGCCCGCCAACGAATTGTCCGTCTCGTGGTCCACTTGACATGCAGGCCGCTTCGCTGGTGTAACTACCTTGTACGTACTCCCCAGCGGAGGTCGGGATTATGAAGGCGAATGTCGTGCATATCGGCAACTCGCGATTCCCTCCATGAGGCGTGCGAGTGGGTAGGAAGAGCTCGAGCCCCCCTCCGGACGCCCTGGCGGCCCTGCGGATCCCCTTTGTCCGGGACTTTGCCCTCGGGCGAATGGCGGCGACGATCGGGACCCAGTTCGTCTCGGTCGCGGTCGGCTGGGAGCTCTACGAGCGGACCGGCGACCCCTGGGCGCTCGGGCTGGTCGGGGTGGCCCAGGTGGCGCCCGCGCTGGTGCTGACGCTGCCCGCGGGAAACCTGGCCGACCGCTTCCCGCGCCGCAACATCGCGATGCTGGCCCACGCCCTAGCGGGGCTCGCCGCCCTCGGCCTGGCCGCCGTGTCCTGGCTCGGCGCCGCGGTCGAGCTGGTGTATGGCTTGCTGCTGCTCACCGGCGTGGCGCGGGCGTTTGCGATGCCGTCGGTGGGGACGCTGCTGCCACAGCTCCTCGAGCGGCGACAGTTCGCCAACGCCAACGCCTGGCTGGTGTCGAGCTTTCAGCTCGCGGCCATAAGCGGGCCCGCCGCGGCCGGCCTGCTCATCGCCCTCTCCGGCGCGGCCACGTCGTCCTATCTCGTCGCCGCGGTGGGGCAGCTCCTGTTTGTCGGACTGCTGACCAGGCTGCCCGCCGTCGCGCCGCCGCCGAGCCCCGCGGCGCGCAGCGCGCGCGACCTGTTTGCCGGCGTCGCCTACATCCGGCGCCAGCCGGTGTTCCTCGCCGCCATCACGCTGGACCTCTTCGCGGTGCTCCTCGGCGGCGCCGTGGCCTTGCTGCCGATCTTCGCCAAAGACATCCTCGGCGTCGGGCCGCTCGGGCTCGGGTTGCTGCGATCGGCGCCGTCGGTGGGCGCGATGGCGACCGCGCTGCTCGCGACCCGCCTGCGACCCTGGGAGCGGCCCGGCCGAGTCCTCCTCCTCACCGTCGCCGGCTTCGGGATCGCCACGGTTGGCTTCGGGCTCTCGCGCGACCTCGCCGTGTCGCTGGTGTGCCTCAGCTTCATCGGCGCGTTCGACGCGGTCAGCATGGTGATCCGTCAGACGCTCCAGCAGGTCATCACGCCGGACCGCCTCCGCGGGCGCGTCGCTGCCGTGAACTCGCTGTTCGTCGGCATGTCGAACGAGCTGGGGGCCTTCGAGAGCGGGGCGACAGCGGCGCTCTTCGGCCCGATCATCTCGGTGGTCGGCGGCGGGGTCGGCACGCTCGTCGTCGTGGCCTTCGTCGCCCTGGTCTGGCCGGCCCTCGCCCGGATCGGGCCACTCCACAC
>JACCZL010000966.1 GCA_013695975.1 Chloroflexota bacterium | reverse complement strand
TGGCCGGAGATGCCGGCTGCGCTGCCGCCGCCGGCGTAGAGGTTCGGGATGGGGACGCCGTCCGGCCGAAGGACGCGGGCGCGCGGGTCGACGCGGAGGCCGCCCTGGGTGTGGAAGAGGGCCGGGGTGACGCGGACGCCGACGAACGGGGGATCGAGGGGCGGACCGACCTGGCGGCCGAAAGGGTCGGGCGCTTCGCCGCGGGCCGCCCGGTTATAGATTGCCAACGTCTCGCCGAGGGCGGTGAGCGGGAGGTGCGCCCGTTCGGCGAAGGCCTCGATCGTCGCGGCGTGGCGGAAGGCGCCGGCCGCGGCGCACTCCTGGATGTCCTGGAACCCCTGGACGCGCTCGAAGATCCGGCGATCGAAGAGCAGCCAGGCCCGACTGTCGGGCTGGGCCAGGACGACTCGGGCGAACTCCGAATAGCCCTGGCTCTCATCGCCGAAGCGATGACCCTCGAGGTTGACCAGGAAGCCGCCTTGCATCACCGTCGCCCAGGTTACGAGGGTGCCGTAACCATCCGCGACCGAGGCGTGGCCCTGGTACGCGTCGAGGTAGTCGGCCGCCGCCCCGAGGTCGCGGCCCCAGAGGAGCGCTTCGCCGGTGTTGCCGCCATGGCCGAAGTAGAGGGCGTCGGCGATCTCCGGGCAGTGCTCGCGCACGAGTTGGCGGTTGCCGCCGTAGCCGTTGAGGGCCAGGATCACCTTCTTTGCCCCCACCCGCTCGCGGCCACTCGTCTCGACGACGGCGCCGCTCACCGCGCCGTACTCGTCGGTCAGCAGCTCGACCACCGGCGCGTCGCAGACGAGCTGGATTCGTGGCCGCTGCTCGAGGGCCGCCAACAGTCCGGCCATCAGCTCCGCGCCGGTCCGCGACGGCGGGGCGTGCATCCTGAGCTGGCTGTGGCCGGGGTAGGTGAAGTCGCCGACGAAGCGCAGCTCGATCCCGAGGTCGTCGACCAGCCACTCGACGAGCGGGGCGGCCGCCCGGCAGAGTGCTCGGGCGACGGCCTGGTCGCAGTCGCCGCCATTCTTGTGGAAGACGTCGGCCGCCAGATCGGCTGGCCCCTCGACGACGCCGGCTGCGCGCTGGAAGCGGGTCCCGGCCGCCTGGATCATCCCGCCCGAGCGAGCGGTGTTTCCTTCTGGTCGCGGGCCCTTCTCGACCAGCAGGACCTCGGCGCCTCGCTCGGCCGCCGCGAGCGCCGCGACCAGCCCGCAGCCGCCGGCGCCGACGACGAGGACGTCCGTGGTGAGATCAACGTCCATCGGCCACCCGAGCGCGGCGGAGTCTGTCGTCGGCGAACATTTGGGACTATAACCGAGCCGCTCAACGGCATTCCGTCGGCCGCCTCAGTGCAGCCGCACGCGCAGGTCGCTCAGGTGGCCGGCGTTGGTCGGCGCCAGGTCTTGCGGGCAGGCCGAGCAGGCGGCGATCAGGTCCATCCGCGTCAGTAAGGTCACGTAGTCGCCTGCTTTGGCGACGGAGGCGGCGCTGGAGTAGCTCCAATCGGGCTGGACCGGCGTGTTCTGGAAGAGGTTGACCGGGTCCGGCACCCGCCAGTCCGGGATGTCGAGCTCGGCCAGGGCCTCGACGAAGTTCATCCGGCAACTGCGATGGTCCTCCACGCCGAAGTCGCGCTGATAACGATAGGGGTCGCAGGCGGCGGCCAGGATGTCGTGGATCCCGACCGTGTCTTCGACGATCTCGACGATCGGCTCGCGGCGGTTGGTATAGAGGCTGTGTCCGCGCCCGATGCGCAGGGTGCGCAAACAGGAGCGGGTGTGGCTCGTGCTCAAGAACTCTGTCAAGTCGGCCGCGTTGAACGCGATGAAGTCGCCGACCTGGTGCCCTTCGGTCTGCGTGATCGTCACGCGCTCGCCGGCCTGCATGCGCCACATGCGGGCCCGACCAGCCGGGATGGTGAACTCGCGTGGTTGCTCGATCATCGCGCCCCTCCAGTCAGTGAGCGAATGGCGGTCGTCGCGGTGCGTGACCCAGCCTCCCAGAAGTCTGGCATTGTTTTCAGTGGCCCCGACCAGGAGGGCCGGCGTCGGAGAAACTGTGCCTTTCTTATGGCCATGTGCTTAGTCTCGACTGGAACACGCGGGCGGGGGTGTTACTGGATAACCTCGGTGGCCTGGATCAAGACAGGCGGGGGTATGGTCATCCCAAGGGCCTGGGCGGTCCTCAGATTGATCACGAAGTCGAACCTGGTGGGCTGCTGGACCGGCAGGTCGGCTGGCCTGGCACCCTTGAGGATCTTGTCGACGTAGACGGCCGCCTGCCGATACAGATCCGTGAGGCTCACGCCGTAAGCCATCAGCCCGTCCACGTCCAGGACGTCCTCCCTGGCCCCAAACATCGTCGGCAGCCGGTGCCTGGCGGCGAAGTCGGCAATGCGGCGACCGTGGCTCGTGGTACGGCCGCTGGGGATCACGAACAGCGCCTCGGCGCGCCCGTAGATGGCGCTCTCCAGAGCGCGATCCAGGGCGGCACCGAAATCGTCGCCTGCCTGCACCGCCAGTGACTGCACTTGGACCCCCAGGGCGCGGGCGGCCTCCTCCGCCTCCCTGAACTGAAGCGACTGGGACGTAGTGCCGGAGGACGGCTGCGAGGCAGGCGCGGACCACAGGATGCCAACGCGGGAAGTGCCGGGGAAGGCCTGCGTGAGGAGGTCCAGCCGCTTTCCGGCGAGTTGCGTGCCGGCGAGGCTCAGGCCGGTGATGTTCCCGCCGGGCCGCGCCAGGCTCGCAACGTAGCCGCTCGCGACCGGGTCGCCCGAGCGAATGATGACGATGGGGATGGTGCTGGTCGCGCCATGCAGCACCCGGATCGCGGGGTCGCCCGCGGCGACGATCACCTCCGGAGCGAGGGCAACGAATTCGGTGGCGAACGCCGCAAGCTCACTCGCCTCCTGGCCGAAGCGCCATTCCAAGGCAAGGTTCCGGCCCTCGACATAGCCCAGCCCGCTGAGGGCCTCGCGGAACGCTTCGTTGTGGGAGGCGGTGAACGAGGAATCGGGGAGGTCGTTGGCCAGAAATCCCACCCGATGCATCCTCGCGGGGGCACGGAGCGGGGCGATGCCACAGCCGGACATCAGGCCGGATTCGGCCAGGGCAAGGGTGCCCTGCAAGAAGCGGCGGCGTGGGAGCACGAGCATCCGCATACCGTCACTATAGCCGCGCCGGGACGCGAGTGAAGTGACGCAGCTCACAGGCGCAATCCTGATGCCTCCCCCGGTCGACCGAACTCGTCAGATCACGGCTGACAAGGCACTACATGCTTCCCAGGAGCAGTTGCTGCATGGCGTTGGCTCGCCCCCCCAGCCGCCCCCGAACTCGGGGAGGCTGGGGGGCGACGGCGTTGGCGCAAGTATTCATGGGGGCCTGTTGCCCAACCCGAGATCCGCCACTTTCTCGCGACATGAGTGATGAGCCAAACGATGTGGCCGCACAAACGGCAATGCTTTGGGC
>JACCZL010000535.1 GCA_013695975.1 Chloroflexota bacterium | reverse complement strand
CTGGGCTTCGATCACCGACTGGACTCCGCGCGCGACCTCCGGCGAGATCTCGACCCCTTCATTCATCGGGCCGGGGTGCATGACCAGCGCGTCGGGTCGAGCCAGCGCCAGCCGCTCGAGCGTCAGTCCGTAGGTTCGCGAGTACTCGCGAACACTCGGGATCAGGCCGCCGCTCTGCCGCTCGCGCTGCAGCCGCAGCGCCATCACGACGTCAGCCCCATCGAGCGCTTCGTCGAGCCGTTCGGTCACCCGGACCGGCCAGGGGAGCGCGCAGCCACGGTACCAGTCGAGCGGCAACAGGGTCGGCGGTCCGCAGAGGGTGACCTCGGCCCCCAGCTTGGTCAGTCCCCAGAGCGCCGAGCGGGCTACGCGGCTGTGGAGGACGTCGCCGACGATCGTGACGCGCACCCCCGCCAGCCGCCCGAGCCGCTCGCGGATGGTGAACAAGTCGAGCAGGGCCTGGGTGGGGTGGGCGTGCCAACCATCGCCGCCGTTGATGACCCCCATCTTCACCCGCGAGGCGATCACCCAGGGCGCGCCGCTCTGGGGGTGCCGCATCACCACCAGGTCGGCGCCGATCGCCTGGAGGGTGCGGACCGTGTCGAGGAGCGACTCACCTTTCGTTACACTGCTCGCCGACGCCGTGACGTTGACGGCGTCGGCTCCGAGAATCTTAGCGGCCACCTCGAACGAGACCCGGGTCCTGGTGCTGGCCTCGTAGAACATGGTGACGATCGTCTTCCCGCGCAGGGTCGGGACCTTCTTGATCGGGCGCGACATCACTTCCTTCATCGTGACGGCGGTGTCGAGCACCTGGACGATCTCGCCCGGCAGGAAATCGTCCAGCTCGAGGACGTGGCGCCGCCCGGGCCAGCAGGCCGCCACGCCGTTCGGCGCCGGAGCGACGTCGCGCATCGGCTCCGCTTGCAGGGTCACCATCACCGGCCTACCTCCGACCGCTCAGCTCGCGGCTTTCCGCAGCAGGACTTCATCGCGCCCATCCACCTCCACCAACCGCACTTCGACCGTCTCGGCGCGAGCCGTCGGGACGTTCTTGCCGACGTAGTCAGCCCTGATCGGCAGCTCGCGATGCCCGCGATCGACCAGCACCAGGAGCTGGATCGCGCGCGGTCGCCCGAAGTCGATCAGCGCGTCCATCGCGGCGCGGATCGTCCGCCCCGTGTACAGGACGTCGTCCACCAGCACGACCGTCCGCCCCTGGACCCCATCCGGGAGCGCCGTCGGGCCGCCCGGCAGCTTGACCCGTCCGGCGAAATCGTCGCGGTAGAGGGTCACGTCCAGCTCCCCCACCGCCAGCTCGGCCCCCTCGAGCTGGCTGAGCTGCTCGGCCAGCCGCCGCGCCAGCGGCACTCCCCGCGTGCGAATTCCGACCAAGGCCACCTGGTCAACGCCGGCGTTACGCTCGACGATCTCGTGGGCCATCCTGGTCAGAGCCCGACGCAGGTCGTCGGGACCCATCAGCAGATGCCGCTCAGGCGAGCCCGCCGACGCGGACGAGTGGGCGCTCACGGGGTCATCCGAGGGCACAAAAAAGCCTCCCATTCGGAGGCAGCCGGAGTGATCGTGGCCCGAGTGGGGTAACGTGGCACGCGAACGGCCTCCTTGCCGGTCTCACAGGACCGTCTTAAAGGTGCCCGACGAACGGCCCGCCGCCCGTCTCGTCCGCGGACTATACCAGTCGGCGCGGCGCGGGACAAGGGCCGGACCGCGGACCCGCGTGTGACCTTGCGGTCCTCTTTGGACACTCTGCACAATAGGGGCCGATGGAGACGAGCAGGCCGATCAGCTTCGTGGGCCGCGGGCCTGGCTATTCGGTCAGCATCTCGGACATCCTTCGCCTGGCACTGCCGGCCGGCTCGACGGTGCTGGTCGGGCAGGGTAGCCTGGAGCGTCGCGTCTTCTGGGCCCGCCTCCTCGGCCCTCGGCCGCCGGCCCTTGGTCACACCGAGGCCGGCGAGATGGTCCTGCTCCCTGCCTCGATCAGTGGCGCACGGAGCTTCCCGCGGGTTGTGCGCGAGCTGGTCGAGGCCGGAGTGGGAGCCTTCCTCGTAGCTGGAGCGCCCCACGAGGAAGGGCTGAGCGCGGCTACCGAGCTCGGCACGCCGATCCTCCGGCTGGTCGACGGCGGCTCCCTGGTCGACGCCGAACGCTCGATTATCAGCCTCATCGTCGATCGCGAGGGCCAGCTCCGCCGCAAGGTCGAGCAGATCTACGAGCGGCTGCTGGCAACGCTCGTCGAGGACGCCGGCATTCGTCCCCTCGCGAGCGAAGTCGCGCAGGTCACCGGGCGGATGGTGGTGGTGCTCGACGAGTATTTTCGCGTCCAGGTGACCGAGCCCGACGATGAGGGGACCCGCGCACTCGGTCGCGCGCTGGGCGGTGCCCTCGCGAAACGCGACCCGAGGACTGCTGGCCGACCGGCTACGGCTCCCTTCCGTCTCGGAAGGGGCCGCGGCGAACCCGATGCCCTCGTCGTACCGCTGCGGCTCCGGGGCATGCCGGCCGGCTACCTGGGCCTCGCCGGCGCCGCGGACGTCTCCGACCTCGATCGGGAGATCGCCGATCGCGCGGCCCGGGTGCTCGGCATCGAGCTGGCCAAACAGCGGGCCGTGACCGAAGCGCAGCTTCGCTTGCAGGGCGACTTCCTCGACGACGTCCTCTCGGGCCGCTACCCATCGGAGGAGGCCATGCTCGCCAGGGCCAAATGGGTCGGCCACAATCTGGCGCTACCCCACGTCGTCCTGGCGCTGGCCGTCGACGAGCCGGCCGGCTCGGAGTCGCGACGGCTCCAAGCCGCGGACCTGGTCCGCACCGAGCTGCTGCGCATCGCGCCGGATGCCCTCCTCCGCGAGCAGCAAGGGACGCTGGCGCTGGCCCTCCCCCGGGCGGCGGCGGCGGACCGCGAGCAATCGGTGGCGTTAGCCGAGGGGCTGCGCGAGCAGCTCGCCAGTCGAGTCGCCCCGTCGGCCGTCACCATCGGCGTCGGTCGCGCCCACCTCGGCGTGGCCGGCATCGGCCAGGCGTATCGCGAGGCCGAGCAGGCGCTGGCAGTGGCGCGAGCCCTCCAGGGCGGGAGTCGGACCGTCCACTTCGAGGAGCTGGGGGTCCAGCGGCTCCTGTTTCAGTTGCGGGAGAACCCTGAGCTGGCCTCGTTTTACGACGATGTGCTCGGACGGCTCCAGGCTCACGACGAGCGCCAGGGAGCCGACCTGGTCAACACCCTGGAAGCGTTCTTCGAGTGCCATGGCAATCACGTCCGTACCGCCCAGCGGCTCCATCTTCACCGCAACACGCTGCTTTACCGACTCGAGCGGGCTCGCCAGATCCTCGACATCAATCTTGACGACTCAGAAGTCCGTCTCGCGCTCCAGGTCGCCCTCAAGATCGGACGGGTGATCGGGCGACGCCCGATCCCGGTCGCGGCGGCGATGTCCTCATAATCAGCCCAGTTCGGCGCAAGGGAGCCATCGATGCCAGCCAGGACCACGCCGCCCAAGGATCAGACCAAGCAAGTGCTCGAGCGGGCCCAGGTGGAGGGCATCCGATTTGTCAACCTCCAGTTCACCGACATCATGGGGCTGGTCAAGACCGTCTCGATCCCCCTCCACAAGCTCGGCGACGCGATCGATCAGGGGCTCTGGTTCGACGGCTCGTCGGTCGACGGCTTCGCCCGGATCCACGAGAGCGACATGTACCTGGCGCCGGACCTCGAGACCTTCAGGGCGATCCCCTGGGACCGTGGGCCAAACGCGACCGCGAAGGTGTTCTGCGACGTCTACACGCCCGAGGGCGAGCCGTTCGACGGCGACCCTCGGGCCGTCCTCAAGCGCCAGCTCGCCGAGGCCGAGAAGCTCGGCTTTCGTTTCCAGACCGGTCCTGAGCTCGAGTTTTTCCTGGTCCGCACGAGCGGACCACAGGGAGTCGAAGCCCTGCCCCACGACCAGGCCGGCTACTTCGACGTCACCACCGACCTCGCCGCGGACGTCCGCAAGGAGATGGTCAACGCCCTCGAGGAGCAGGGGATCGTCGTCGAGGCCAGCCATCACGAAGTCGCTGTCGGTCAACACGAGATCGACTTCAAGTACGGCCCGGCCCTCCAGACGGCCGACAACGCGGTCACCTTTCGGGTCACCCTCAAGGCGATCGCCCAACGGCACGGCCTGTATGCGACGTTCATGCCCAAGCCGTTCTTCGGCATCAACGGCTCGGGGATGCACACCCACCAGAGCCTGGCCGACGCTGAAACCGGCGAGAACCTGTTCTACGATCGCGACGACGAGTACGGCCTCTCGGAGCTGGCCAGGCATTTCATCGCCGGCCAGCTCCAGCACGCCCGCGGCATGTCGGCGATCCTGGCCCCGTTGGTCAATTCGTACAAGCGCCTGGTCCCCGGCTACGAAGCTCCGGTGTACGTGAGCTGGGCCCGGATCAACCGCTCGGCCCTGATCCGAGTCCCCCAGACGGCTCGCGGTCGCTCCGAGGCGACTCGAATCGAGCTGCGCTGTCCGGACCCGAGCTGCAACCCGTACCTCGCGTTCGCCGTCATGCTCGCGGCCGGCCTCGACGGGGTGCGTCGCAAGCTGACGCCCCCACCCCCGGTCGAGGAGAACCTCTACCA
>JACCZL010000488.1 GCA_013695975.1 Chloroflexota bacterium | reverse complement strand
GGAGTCAACGCGATTCATACCCCGGAGATGGGTGTGCTCGTGATCACCCACTACCAGCGCTTGCTCAACTACATCCGGCCCCAGTTCGTCCACGTCCTGGTGGCCGGTCGGGTGGTGAAGTCTGGCGGCGAAGAGCTCGTCGAGCAGCTCGAGGCGCAGGGTTACGACCCGATCATTCGCGAAGTCGAGGCGGCCGCTTAGGCCGGGAGGATACGACGATGGCTGTCAAGCCACAGGATCTGATGACGCCGGGGGCCACCGACTACAAGTACGGCTTCCACGACGTCGAGGACTACAAGTACAAGTCAGGCAAGGGCCTGACCGTCGAGCAGGTCGAGGACATCTCGCGGCGGAAGGGCGAGCCCGAGTGGATGCTCAAGTTTCGCCTGCGGGCCCACCAGTTGTTCCTGAAGAAGCCGATGCCCACCTGGGGCGCGGACCTCTCGGGCATCGACTTCGACAACATCCACTACTACGTCAAGCCGTCGGAGAAGACCGAGACGAGCTGGGACGAGGTCCCCGCGTACATCAAGGACACCTTCGACAAGCTCGGCATTCCCGAGGCGGAGCGGAAGTTCCTGGCTGGCGTCTCGGCTCAGTACGAGTCCGAGGTCGTTTACCACAACATCCGCGAGGACCTCCAACAGCAGGGCGTCATCTTCCTCGACATGGACTCCGGCTTGCGCGAGCACCCGGACATTGTCAAGGAGTACTTCGGCACGATCATCCCGCCGAACGACAACAAGTTCGCCGCGCTCAATAGCGCCGTCTGGAGCGGCGGGAGCTTCATCTACGTCCCCAAGGGGGTCCACGTCGAGATCCCGCTCCAGGCTTACTTCCGGATCAACACCGAGAACATGGGCCAGTTCGAGCGGACCCTGATCATCGCCGACGAGGGCTCGTCAGTCCACTACATCGAGGGCTGCACGGCGCCGGTGTACAGTAGCGACTCGCTCCATTCGGCAGTCGTCGAGCTGATCGCCAAGCGCGGGGCCCATCTCCGCTACACCACCATCCAGAACTGGTCGTCCAACGTCTACAACCTGGTGACCAAGCGGGCGCTGGCGTACGAGGACTCGGTGGTCGAGTGGATCGACGGCAACCTCGGCTCCAAGGTGACGATGAAGTACCCCGGCATCTACCTGATGGGTGAGGGGGCGAAGGGCGAGGTCATCTCGGTGGCGTTCGCCAACACCGGCCAGCACCAGGACGCCGGCGCCAAGATCGTCCACGTCGCTTCGAATACGACCTCGACGATCACTTCGAAGTCGATCAGCAAGGGCGGCGGCCGGACCAGCTACCGTGGCCTGCTCAAGGTCCACAAGGGCGCCGAGAACGTCAAGTCGTTCGTCCGCTGCGACGCGCTGATGCTCGACGAACACTCCCGCTCCGACACCTACCCATCGATCGAGATCGACGAGGACCAGGTCAGCATCGAGCATGAGGCGTCGGTGAGCAAGATCAGCGAGGAGCAGCTCTTTTACCTGCAGAGCCGGGGTCTCGACGAGGCCGCGGCGAAGACGATGATCGTCAACGGCTTCTTCGAGGCGTTTACCAAGGAGCTGCCGATGGAGTACGCCGTCGAGCTGAACCGTCTGCTCCAGCTCCAGATGGAGGGCGCCGTCGGCTAAGCCGAATCGCGGCACGACGATCGCGGGGGCCCGGCCCGGGCGGTTCGGGCGGGCCCCCTTGCTATGTCTGGCGGGCGTGGTCTGGAGTTGTCAACCGGGTGAAGCCAGGAGCGTCGGTCCCTCTGTAGGGGCGGTTCGTGAACCGCCCCTACGCGGGAGGCGACGGCTGTGTGGAATCGTGAGGGGTTGAATCAGTGAGCCAACTAGAAACAGCGGACCCGGCGGCCCTCGACGCCGAGCGCGCCGTGGCTATCGAGCGACGGTCGCGGGAGCGGGGCGAGCCAGGCTGGCTCACCGAGCAGCGGATGGCTGCCTGGGAGCGGGCTGCTGCGCTGCCGATCCCGACCAACACGACCGAAGGCTGGCGTCGGACCGACCTGCGTGAGCTCCAGCTCGACGGTCTGCTCGCGCGGCGCGATGGTCGGCAACCGCCCGCTGAGGAGGCGGCCGAGCCGATGGAGCTGGGCGACCTGGCCGGGATGCTCGCGCTGGTCGACGGGGTTTCGGCCGAGCGGCAGCTCGCGCCCGAGCTCGAGCGACGGGGGGTGCTCCTGATGCCGCTCGAGCAGGCCGTCCGTGAGCGGCCCGAGCTGGTCGAACCCTACCTGGGTCGAAGCGTGCGGGGCGAGGACAGCAAGTTCGTGTCGCTGGCCGCTGCCCTCTGGGAAAACGGGGTGTTCCTGTACGTCCCTCGCGGCGTCGGGATCGAGCTGCCGATCGTCGGTCGCACCGTGATGGGCTCCGGTGCGGCGTGCTTCTTCCGCACCCTGGTCGTGGTCGAGGAAGGCGCCGACGTGACCTACGTCGACGATCACTGGTCGGAACCCGAGGTCGGCGAGGCGCTCGCGAGCGGCGCAGTCGAGATCTACGCCGCTCAGGCGGCGCGCGTCCGCTACGCCAACCTCCAGCAATGGTCCACTCAGACCTGGCACTTCAACCGCCTACGGGCGGTCAGCGGGCGTGATGCCCGGGTAGACTGGCTGGTCGTCGCGGTCGGTGGGCGGCTTCACCGGGTCGAGATCGAGGGTGCGCTCGAAGGCCGCGGCTCAGAGACCGAGATGGTCGGCCTGATCTTCGGCGATGGCCGCCAGCACTTCGACCACCAGACCCTCCAGGACCACCTGGGTAACGACACCCGCAGCGACCTCAACTTCAAAGCCGCCCTGGCTGGTCAGTCCAGCTCGAACTACACCGGCTTGATTCGAGTGGATCAGCAGGCGTTGCGGACTGACTCCAACCTCGAGAACCGGAACCTGCTCCTGAGCGACTACTCGCGGGCCGAATCAGACCCACGCCTGGAGATCCTGAACAGCGACGTCGTCCGCTGTGCTCACGGCGCGACGGTCGGTCCGCTCGACCCCGAGACCATCTACTACATTCAGACTCGCGGTTTGCCGCGAGACGAAGCGCAGCGGCTCGTGGTGGAGGCATTCTTCGAGCCGGTCCTCCAGCGCATTCCGGTCGAGGCGATTCGGAAGAGCGTCTGGCGAACGGTCCAGCGGAAGCTTGGCCGCCAGGTCTCGGAGGGCGATGGACCGATGGGGGCAGACGCATGGCAGACTGGGTAGGCGTCGCTCGCGAGGGCGAGATCGAGCCGGGGCGCGCCGTCGTGGTCGAGGTCGGCGGTCGCCGCCTGGCCCTCTGCAACGTCGAAGGGCAGTACTATTGCATCGACGACGTTTGCACCCACGACGGAGGGCCGCTTGGCGAGGGCGAGCTGATCGAGGACCGGATCGAATGTCCCCGCCATGGGGCGCTGTTCGACGTCAAGACCGGTCGAGCGGTCACCCTGCCGGCGGTGCTGCCGGTTGACACCCACGAGGTACGCGTCGAGGGTGGCGAGATCAAGATCAGGATTGATGAGTAGCGTGGTCAACCCCTCCCCCGACCCCCTCCCCGGCGCGGAGAGGGGGCTCATGCCCCCACTCGACGTGCAAGCTATCCGGCGGGATTTCCCGATTCTGGCGCGGGTCGTGCATGGCAAGCCGCTTGTGTATCTGGACAACGCGGCGACGTCGCAGAAGCCGCGCCGCGTGATCGAGGCGCTGGTGGACTATTACGAGGGCTACAACGCCAACATCCACCGCGGGGTCCATGCGCTGGCCGAGGAGGCGACCGACGCGTACGAGGGGGCGCGCCGCAAGGTCGCTCGCTTCATCGGCGCCGATGGACCCGACGAAATCGTCTTCACCCGCAACACGACCGAGGCGATCAACCTGGTCGCCTACGCCTGGGCGCGCGACAACGTCGGACAAGGTGACGAGATCGTCATTACGGCGATGGAGCACCATTCCAACATCGTCCCCTGGCAGTGGGTCGCCGAAGCGCGGGGTGCGCACCTAAAGTATGCCGAGGTCGGCCTGGATGGCACCCTTGATCTGGAGCAGGTCGCACGGCTGATCACCCCGCGGACAAGGCTCGTCGCCATGGTCCACATGTCGAACGTCCTCGGGACGATCAATCCGGTGGTCGAGGTGGCGAAGCTGGCGCACGAACGGGGAGCCCTGATGCTGGTCGACGGCGCCCAGAGTGTGCCTCACCTGCCGGTCGACGTTGCCGAGCTGGGCTGCGACTTCCTGGCCTTCTCCTCACACAAGATGCTCGGGCCGACTGGGGTCGGGGTGCTGTGGGGACGGCGCGCCGTGCTCGGGTCGATGCGGCCGTTTCTCGGCGGTGGCGAGATGATCGACCAGGTCGGGCGGGACAGCTCGAGCTACAACGTCCTGCCCTGGAAGTTCGAGGCCGGGACCCCGAACATCGCCGACGTGATCGCCTTCGGCGTGGCGATCGATTACCTGTCAGAGCTCGGCATGGAGCGCGTCCGAGCCCATGAGCTGGAGCTGACCCGCTATGCCCTCGAGCAGATCGGGAGCTTGCCCGGCGCGACGATCTACGGCCCGCGCGAGGCCGAGCGGCGGGGGGGCGTGGTCGCCTTCAACGTCGACGAAATTCATCCGCACGACCTGGGGCAAGTGGTCGACTACGAGGGGGTCGCGATCCGGGCGGGACACCATTGCTGCCAGGTCTTGATGGACGCGCTCGACGTGGGCGGAACGGCGCGGGCCAGCTTCTACATCTACAACACGCCTGACGAGGTGGATGTCCTGGTTCGGG
>JACCZL010000480.1 GCA_013695975.1 Chloroflexota bacterium | reverse complement strand
GGCCACCTCCACCTGACCTTGGGGCGGGCCGGACTCATTCATCCCACACCGCCACCCGACGGTTGGGAAGACCTGAACGCTTACGAGGATTGAAACCCGACTTCGATATCCCAATGCCTTTGGCACTGCTTGTTGCACTCAGCCGAAGTGCTGGGTGAGGATTGAAACCAGTCAGCGGAGGTCGGGTGATGGAACGACTCGAACTTGCAGCCGCCTCACGTCGCCGCGGCCGGTCATGGCGTATTGCTCCACGGCCTGGATGATGTGGTTGGCGATCTGTGACTGGAGGCGCCCGAGGTCGTGCTCGATCAGCTCGGACCAGGCGACGTCTCGACCAGCCCAGCTCACAGGCCGAGTCGTCGGCGGAGTTCACCGGTGCTGAGAAGCTCGCCTCGACCGACCGCTGCGCGAGCTTCGGCTACGGCGGCCGCCTCTTCGGGCGTCTCGGGCTCGTCGTCGATCGGTGCTCGCGCCAGGCCGCGGGCGACGGAGTGGGCGCTCTGGAGTGCCCCGAGTAGGCGCTCTGCCTCGTCGTCGGAGAGCTCGTGGACGAACTGGTGCAAGGCATCCCTGGTGGTCATCATCCCTCCAGGCCGATTGGGTTCGGTGTAGGATAGCCCACGCCGAAGCCTCCCCGAGACCGCGGCAGGCTTGCAGCCCTTTGCGTGGCGCCGGTTTCGCTCGTCGTCGGCCCTACGGGGCGGTACACTTGGTCGTGTGCCCCTGGCGCAGCGTTGCCCGGGGGTGGATCCGCGAGGTCCAGCCGCTATCGACGGCTGGGAAGGAGATGGAGCCCTGGCTACGCATTTGCGCGGGCGGGAGATCGACGCCATCTCGGCGGTCCGGCCTGAGGCGGCGCCGGAGGCGCCGCGCGGGTCGCGGGGCCCGGTCGCGGCGCTGCTGGCGCTGCCGATCTTCACGAAGGTGCTGGTCGCCAACTGCCTGATCGTCTTTCTGGGGGCGCTCTTTGGGACGCTGGTGACGGCCCAGACCGTTCGCGGAACGCCTGGGGACAGCCACTTCGAGCTGGTCTTCATCTTCGCGGCGATCGGGGCGGGCCTCAGCGTCGCGGTCAACTTCGTCGTGCTCAAGGCGGCGCTCCGCCCGCTCGACGTCATCGCCCGCACCGTCGAGGAGGTGCGGAAGGGGAATCTTCGGGCCCGTGCCGACCGCGATGTCTTCAGCGACCCGCAGATCGAAAACCTCCGCGAGACCCTCAACGCGATGCTCGATCGCGTCGACGAGCACAGCGCTCGTCTGCGCGCGATGTCCTCCCAGATCATTAATGCCCAGGAGGAAGAGCGGCTGCGGATCGCCCGCGAGCTCCACGACGAGACGGCCCAAGCGCTCGCCTCGCTGCTGGTGCGCCAGCGCGTCGCCGAGCGCTCGCCGAACCCCGAGACGCTCCAGCGGACGATGGCCGACCTGCGGGCGCTGACCTCCGAGGCGCTCGAAGGGGTCCGTCGGATGGCGCTCGAGCTCCGGCCGACGATGCTCGACGACCTCGGTCTCGTGGCCGCCCTCGGCGCCTATGGGCGCAGCTTCTCGGGGCGGACTGGCCTGGCGGTCGAGTTCAGGGCCAACGGACGGCCCGAGCGCGTGCCGCCGGAGGTCGAGCTGGTCGCTTACCGGGTCGTCCAGGAAGCGCTCGCCAACGTCGCCCGTCACGGCAGCGCCGGTCGTGTGGTGGTCGAGCTCGATGCCCGCCCGACGGCCCTGATCGTCACGATCACCGACGATGGGCGTGGCTTCGACCCTGTGGCGGCGCTCGATGCCCGCCATCGGAGCCTCGGGCTGTTCGGCATGCGCGAGCGCGCGGCCCTCGTCAACGGCAAGCTTACCATCGAGTCGGCGCCTGGCCGAGGGACCTGCGTCTGCCTGGAGATCCCGGTTCCCCAGCCGGCCGAAGCGGCAGTCGGATGATCGCCGACCCGATCCGCGTCCTGATCGCCGACGACCACCCGATCCTGCGAAGCGGGTTGAAGCTGCTGCTGGGGGCCGAGCCGGACATGGTCGTCGTCGGCGAGGCCAATAATGGCCGTGAGGCCGTCGAGCAGACGATCCAGCTGCGGCCAGATGTGGTCGTCATGGACATTGCGATGCCCGAGATGGGTGGACTCGAGGCGACCAGAAAGCTCAGCGAGCTGGCATCGGGTACCCGGGTCCTGATCCTGACCGTCCACGCCGAGGAGCAGTACTTGCTGCCGGTCATTCAGGCCGGCGGGTCGGGCTACGTCCGCAAGAGCCAGGCCGACACCGACCTGCTCGAGGCGGTCCGCGCGGTCCATCGTGGGGAGGTCTTCCTGGATCGGCCGGCGACGAAGATGCTGCTGGAGGACTACCTCGGGCGGGTCCAGGCCGGCAAGGAGACCGACACTTATCGGACGCTCTCCGAGCGCGAGCGCGAGGTCCTCACGTTCACGGCCGAGGGCTACACCGCTCAGGAGATCGCCGACCGCCTCGTGCTCAGCCCCAAGACCGTCGACACCTACCGCCAACGGATGATGGATAAACTCAACCTGCACCACCGCGCTGAGCTGGTCAAGTACGCGCTGCGCAAAGGCCTCCTGCAGACCACCGAGTAGTGGATGCTGTGGGGATTTTCCCTACATGAGTGTCAGGAAAACTCCCCTGCGAAGATCAGGCCCGAGCCTGACAGTCCGCCGCTGACCGGGGACCTATCATAGTCACGTAAGGCGAATGGCGGCGGGCAGCCTCCTCCTAAGGTCCGTCAGCCATCGCCCCGCTCAACGGCCGGATCGTGTGCGCATCAGCGGGTCCTCCCCCCCGCCGCGCACCGTCCGCGCCGCGGGACAGATCGGCAGCGCCAGCAGCCGATTTCGCGGGAGCGGGCGTTCCCTCTGGTCGCCGCTCCCCAGCGTAGTCGGCCGTCCGCCCTATGGACGGTCGACTACGCCTCCCCCTCGTCGACCTTGCAGGGAGAGGCGATAGGCGTTGAACGCCTATAATCGGCTATCGTCCCTGGTCCGTCGTCGGGAGGATTCATGAAGCTCTGTTACGCCTTGCGGCGCGGCGTCTTCTACCCGAACGCGCGCGACGCCTTTGGCGAGATGCCGCCGCGCGAGCATCGGCCGAAGTACCTCGCCCTGGTCAGATCGTTCGGGTTCGAAGGGGTCGAAATCCCGGTAGTCAGCGGTGAGGCGGCGGCTGACGCGGCGGCCGAGGATCTCGGCGCTGTGCTCCGCGATGCCGGCGTGCCGGCGGTCTGCGTTCGCGGCGGCGGCGCTATCGCCCACCCGACGGCCGGTCTGGCCGCCCGCGACCGGCTGGAGGCGGCGATCCGCCTGGCTGCTCGGATCGGGGCCGGGGTGGTCAACGCGACCTGCGTAACTCCGTCCACTCACCCCGGTGGCCCGGGCCACGACCGCCGTGGCGAGCCGGTCTCGCAGGGAGGCAGCCGCACCGCCAGCGTGGGCGACTTCGAGCGAACCGCCGAGCAGTTTCGTCGTTTTGGCGCGCTGGCCGGCGACCTGGGCGTCGAGATCTCGATCGAGGTTCACCAGGGCTCGATCGCGGACAACTCGGCCGCCGCGCTCGCCCTGATCGACCTGATCGGCCTGGACAACGTCGGGGTGAACCCCGACCTGGGCAACATCTACTGGCATTATGAGCATCCTGAGGAGACGGCCGAGGCGGCGATCGTTGCCCTGGCCCCGCGTGCGAACTACTGGCACTGCAAGAACCTCCGGCGGATTCATATCCCGGAGCTCGAGCGGGCGCTCTACCAGCGAGTGCCGCTGCCCGACGGGGATATCGACTACCGCTTCGCCATCGCGGCGATGGTTGACGCCGGGTACGAGGGCTTTCTCGCCGTCGAGGGGGCCCGCGAAGGCGACCAGCTCACCGCCGATGCCCGCGCTGCCGCGTACGTCCGAGAGCTTCTGGCCGACCTCGATCGGTAGACGGTAGATGGGAGGACGAAGCACTTCCCCGTCTACTGTCGACTGGGGGTTACAATCCGCGCGAAGTGTGGTATATTTTGTGACGCTGGTTTGTTTCGCCGGGCCGCATAGGGCGCGGCCTTGGGGAATGCTGAAGACCCCGGACCCCCACCCCGACTCGCGCTGACGAAACCACCAAGCTCATCTTCGAGGTGTCGGCGTGAGTTACGCGGACAAGGCCCTGACCTGCCGGGATTGCCAGCAGGCATTTGTGTTTACGTCTGGCGAGCAAGAGTTCTTCGCCAGTCGAGGGTTCACCAACGAGCCCAGCCGCTGCCCGGATTGCCGGGCGGCCCGTCGGTCCGAGCGATCCGGCGGCTATAGCAGCGGTGGCGGCAGCTACAGCACTGGCTACAGTGGCGGTGGCGGTGGCTACAGCAGCGGCAGCGGTGGCGACGGCTACACCAGTGGTGGTG
>JACCZL010000452.1 GCA_013695975.1 Chloroflexota bacterium | reverse complement strand
CCCCGCCGCCAGGTGCTGCAACGGTCGTGGGTCCCTACTGGTCTGGCCGCAGTCTGAGGGTGAGCGCCAGGGCGATAAGCGCCAGCGCGGCTGTGAGGGTGAGGATGCCGTCCATGCCCCAGCGGTCGGCAAATGGGCCGCCGATCCAGCCGCCCAGGAGCTGGCCCAGGCCGAGGACAACCGAGTACAGGCCCATGAAGAGTCCGCGATCACCGGCGAGCCGGCTGGACAAACGGGCCAGGTGGCTCACGGCGGCGGGGGCGAAGCCGCTTTCGATCAGCACCGACAGGCCGAAGCCGCCGAGCGCGAGCCAGAACAGGAGGCCGGGGCCGCCGGAGTGATTGATCAGGGCCAGGCTGCCCGTCGCGCCGAGCATGGCCGCCGTCGTGATACGCATGATGCTCGTCTCGGCGAGCCAGCGGAAGGCGTAGCCCCAGGCCCAGATCCCGACCCCGAACGTCAGCGTGTAGGCGGCGAGGATGACGGCGATCGTCCCAGGCTGGAACGCGCCCACGAGGTACTGGCCCTCGAGCTGGCGGCCGGCGGTCATCTGGAAGACGGCGTGGGTCAGCCAGAGCCCGACGATGGCGTTGATCGCGAGCCAGGCGGGCATGAACTGGAGGAGCGGCCGATACCGGAGGATGGCGCGGACGCTGTCGAGCAGACCAGGCGGCCGAACGGCGAGGGACGGCCGAGGGGCACCGGGGGTCGGAGCATCGTCCCTGGCATCCTCCGTCGTTGGCCGCCCACCGCCGGTCGTCTTCGAGCGCCAGAAGAGCGCGAGGCTGCCGAGGTAGAGCAGGCCGACCGTGAAGAAGCCGACTCGGCCGAGCCAGTCCCAGAGGAGCGAGCCGGCGACCGACCCGAGGGTCAGGCCGAGGGCGGTGCCGGCCTCGAACAGGCTCATGACGCGGCCGCGGAGGGCTTGATCGCCTTCCGTCTCCGCGGACAGGTGGCCGAGCAGGGCCGGGGTCGTCGCGGCGCCGGCAACGCCCTCGAGCAGCCGCGTCAGGAAGAGCACCGCCAGGGCCGTCGTCAGGCCGGTGAGCTGAACGGCCAGGAAACCGAGGGCTGGGCCGAGCATCAGGAACGGGCGCCGACCCCGACGATCGCTCTGGGCCCCGAGGACGGGCGCGCTGACCATCTCGACGAGGTAGTAGCCGCCGGCCAACAGCCCGAGCGTGGTGGCGGAGACCGGATACAGCTCGCGGTTGATCCAGCCCAGGTAGAGGGTCAGCATCAAACCGGTCGCCGCGCCGGCGACCCGCAACAGGAGGTTGCCGAGAAGCACCGAGATGAAGGGCGAAAGCGGCGTCACTATAGAGATCGTAGCGGCCGCTGATCTTCGAAGTCTCCGGAACGTGGCTGTGGTACCATCCTGCCCGCGATCAGATGGCTAGTCTCACCACGGTTCCGGCGTCCCCTACCCCGCCGATATCGGGGACCGCCGACGGGCCGCCGAACGATCGCGCGCGGTGGGCCAAGGCGGTGGGTCGATGGGGCGTGGCGCTCGTGCTCGGGGCGCTCGCGCTCCGGCTGGTGCTCCTGGCGCGCGCTGACGGGTTCGAGCAGGGCGATCCGGTCGAGTACGTCAACATCGCCTACAAGATCGCCTTCGGGATCGGCATCCCCTGGTGGGACCTGCGGCCGCTGCTGCTGTCGCTGATCTACGTGCCGATCCTGTACCTGGCCCAGCTCTGGCCGGACCCGACCGGCGAGGTGATGGTCCGGGCGCTGCGCCTGGTCAGCGTCGTCTTCAGCCTGGGCGCCGTCTGGCTGGTGTACCAGATTGGGCGTCGGCTGGGCGGCGAGGTCGTCGGCCTCGTCAGCGGCCTGCTGGTCGCCGTCAATCCCGTGTTCAACGAGCTGTCGGTCAGCACGTTCGCGGAGGTGCCGTCGACGTTCTTCGTGCTGCTCGCCCTCCGCTGCCTGCTCCACACCACGCCGCGTCGCTGGCTCTTCGGTGGGCTGGCGTTGGGCGCGGCCTGCATGATCCGCTACCAGGCGATTGCCTTCGTCGCGCCGATCGGCGTGTGGGCGCTCCTGACGGAGACGAGAGCGGAGAGACGAGAGAGGCGAGCGGAGAGCGGACGGCCCACCCCACTCTCGTGGCTCGTCTCTCCGCTCTCGTTTCTCGTCGCGGGGCTCGCCGTGGCGGTGGTGGCTCAGGCGCTGATCGAGATCGTCGCGTATGGGCGGCCGTTTCACAGCTTGCTCGTCTCCTTCGACTACAACGTGACCAGCGGGCTGGCGCCGCTCGAATTCGGGGCGGAGCCATTCGAGTGGTACGCGCTGCGAGTGGACGAATGGTTCGGGCTTTTCCCGTTGGCCCTGGTACTCCTGGGCTGGCCGAATCTGGTCCGTGGGCCGCGAGTGTGGGGCTGGCGGCTGATCGGGTTGGCGGCGGTAGCGATGTTCCTGGTCCTGTCGGCGCTGCCGCACAAGGAGCTACGCTTCATGGCCCAGGTATCGCCGTTGCTGGCGCTGTTCGCAGGCGGCGGCGCCGGCCGGTTGTGCGCGTGGCTCGGCGGCTGCTCTTCGGAGAGGGCTACCCGCGCAGGGGCGATCCTTGGCGCCATCGTGCTGCTCGCGGCCGGCCCGCTGCTGGTGGCGTCGCTCCGGCTCGACCTCAGCGCGAATGTTGCCTACACCGACGGGCCTAAGCGGGCAGCCGAGATCAAGCCGGGTGGCGTGCTCGGCACGATCCCGTGGTTCGTGCCACGGCCGTACACCGGCACGCGGCTGACGCTGGAGCGGATGGACCGTCGAATCTGGGAGGATCGCGACCGAGTTGCCCAGACGATCGAGCAGAGCGACTTCCTGCTCTTTCCGGAATACTGGCTGCTCGAGGATCGCTACGTCGACCGCCTGGTCGATGCTCGCTTCCGAACGATCGAGAGCTACGACAACGGGGTGGTTCTGCTGCAGAGTAAGCGCCTCGCCGAGCCGAGCCGACCGGGGCGGCGCTGAGCTGGCGCTCAACGTTGCACGCCGTCTTACGTTCCGACGTAGCGGGCGTAAAGGCTGCGCGCGACGGCCGGGTCGTTGGTGCCCTTGACGATGGCTCGACCGTCGCGGAAGATCGTCAGCTCGTAACGATCGATGGCGAGCCTGACCAGGTGCTCGTTGGCCCGGACCTGCCCGACGGGCGCGAGTCGGGCGGCGAGGGCCTCGAGCTGGAGGGGACCGCCGTTGGGCGGCCTGATCTGGACCGCGTCGCGGCCGCAGAGCGTCGCGGCGCGGCTCCCGGCGGGCGCCTCCAGGAACTCGAACCGTCGTTGCTGGCAGGTCGGGCAGTCGGCAACTGGGCCGCCGAGCGGAGTTCGCTGGACCGAGTTGTACCAGACGTCGATCCAGAGCAAGCCTCGGCTGAGCTGCTCGCGGGCCCCGACCAGGAGCTTGATCGCCTCGGTCGCCGCGAAGCTGGCGATGACGCCGGGTAGCGGCCCGAGCACGCCGGCCGTGTCGCACGTGTCGACCCCGCCGGCTGGTGGTGGCTGGACGAAGACGCAGCGCAGGCAGGGTGTGTCGCCGGGGACGATCGGCATGACGACGCCGTAGCTGGCAATGGCCGCGGCGTACACCCAGGGCCGTCCCAGCTTGACGCAGGCGTCGTTGACGACGTAACGCGTCTCGAAGTTGTCGGCGCCGTCGAGCACGACGTCGGCGTCGCGGACGAGCCGCTCGGCGTTGTCTGGCCCGACATCCTCGACTATGGGCTCGACCCGAATCTCCGAGTTGATCTGGGCCAGCTTGGCGGCGGCGGCGACCGCCTTGGGACGGCCTTCGCGGGCGTCCTGTTCGTCGAACAGGACCTGGCGCTGGAGGTTGCTCCATTCGACGTAATCGCGGTCGACGATTCGCAGCTCGCCGACCCCAGCCCGGGCGAGGCTATTGGCGAGGACCGTCCCGAGCGCCCCGCAGCCGATCAGTGTCACCCGACTCCCCAGGAGGCGCCGTTGCCCCTCCTCGCCAACCCCGGGGAAGATGATCTGGCGCGAGTAGCGATCCATCATGATGCGGACGAGCCCGGGGTGGCAGTAGAGCTAAGTGGTCCATCGCCAAGAAGGCACACCTGCGGATTGTCACCCTGAGCGCAGCGAAGGGTCTCGGTCCTTCAGGCCGGCACCGAGATGCTTCGCTGCGCTCAGCATGACAACGCCCCGCCCGCCACGGCGGGAATGATCGCGACCTCGTCGCCGGTGCTGAGGCCGGTCTCGAGGCCCTGGAGGAAGCGGACATCCTCGCCGTTGACGTACAGGTTGACGAAGCGGCGCAAGGCGCCCTCGTCGTCGCGCAGGCGCTGGCGAATCTGTGGATAGCGGGATTCCAGCTCGGTCAGGGCCTCGGCGACGCTCCCGCCGTCGACGCTCACCTCAGACTCTCCCGCGGTGACGCTGCGCAGCGGCGCCGGGATCCGGACTCGGACACTCATCGGTTGCTCTTCTCCTCGTGCAGTGGTGAGTGATCGCCGATCCGCGGAGACTCGCCCCGCCGACCACTGACCACCCGTCTAGCCGGCGACGATGTCGCCCTCGATCGGGTCGACGCGAACGCCCTGTTCTTTGGCCCACTGGATCGCGCGCTGGATCTCGGCTTCGCCGCCGCTGATCTCGAGGATCATCCAGCCGCGGTCGCGGCTGACGTTCGCGCGGCGGATGTTGGTGACGACGTGGAACTGCTTGCCCATGTTGTAGATGACCGGTTGCGTCACCAGATCGGGCGGAAACGTGAACTTCATGCGCTGTCTTTCCATCGCTTCCTCCACTCGTCAACGGTCAGTAGTCAGTATAGGCCCCTTGCGTCTGCTGACCACTGACCACCACGCGTTATGCCACCGATGCCGCCGCGGGCGCCTCGAGCGCCAGGGCCTCTTCGATCGCCCGCAGTGACGGGCGGGCGTAGATTGGCTCGATGAGGGCCCCGGCCAGGGCTTCCTGGGTCTTGAGGCCGTTGCCGGTCACGTACGCCACCACCAGCTCGTCCGGGTCGATCTGGCCGCTCGCGGCCAGTTTCTTGAGCACGCCGACGACGACGCCGCCGGCCGTCTCGGCGAAGATGCCCTCGGTCCGCGCCAGCAGCTTGATTCCCTCGACGACCTCCCCGTCGTCGACCGCGCAGGCGACCCCGCCCGACTCCTTCATGATCCGCAGGGAATAATAGCCGTCGGCCGGGTTGCCGATCGCCAGCGACTTGGCGATGGTCTTCGGCTTGACCGGCTCCACGGTCAGCGTCTGGGCGTCGAAGGCCGTCACCACCGGCGAGCAACCGAGCGCCTGGGCGCCGGTCATCCGCGTCGTCACGCCCGCGACGAGGCCCAGCTTCGCCAGCTCACGGAAGCCCTTCCAGACCTTGGTGAACAGGGAGCCGCTCGCGATCGGGACGACGACGTGGTCCGGCGCCCGCCAGCCGAGCTGTTCGGCGACTTCGTAGGCGAGGGTCTTGCTGCCCTCCGAGTAGTAGGGTCGGAGGTTGATGTTGACGAATGCCCAGCGGTGGCGGTCGGCGATCTCGCTGCAGACGCGGTTGACGTCGTCGTAGTTGCCGTCGACGGCCACGATGGTCGGACCGTAGGCCTGGGCGGCGACGACTTTGCTCGGCTCGAGATCGGCGGGGATGAAGATGCAGGCGCGTAGCCCGGCCTTGGCGGCGTGGGCGGCCACGGAGCCGGCCAGGTTCCCGGTCGAGGCGCAGGCGAGGGTGTCGAAGCCGAACTCGACCGCCTTGGTCGAGGCGATCGAGACCGGCCGATCCTTGAAGGAGAAGGTCGGGTTGACCGTGTCATTCTTGACGAAGAGGTTGCGCAGACCGAGCGCCCGCCCGAGGTTGTGGGCCCGCACGAGCGGGGTGCAGCCGGCCTGGCTGTCGACGATGCGGTCTCCCTCGATTGGAAGGAGCGGCTTATAGCGCCAGAGCGAGTGCGGCCCGCGGGCGATCGTCTCGCGGCTGATGGCGTTGCCGATCGCGTCGTAATCGTAGGCCACCTCGAGTGGTCCGAAGCACATCTCGCAGACGTGGATCGGCTCGGCCGGATAGGCCTGGCCGCACTCCCGGCACTCCAAGCCATTGACGTATCTCAAAGCACACCA
This sequence comes from Chloroflexota bacterium, assembly GCA_013695975.1. GTDB lineage: Bacteria > Chloroflexota > UBA6077 > UBA6077 > JACCZL01 > JACCZL01. Next base: position 1,673 of record JACCZL010000452.1, on the reverse strand, counting down.
CCTCTTCTGGCCCGGCGGATGGGCCACTTTGACGCGTCAGCGCGCTATCTTGCCGACGGCCGCCCTGGAAAAGTCGAAAGCCCCTGGCAGAAGTCAGGGGCTCGAGGCAGGGTGCTCGGGAGTCCCCTCATCTTCCAGATCGCTCTGGCGGAATTGGCACCTTCCGTCCCGTGAGGCGGCCTGTCCGAGCGCCGAGTCGGCGCTCTCGAGCAGATCTTCATCACCGGAGGGGGGTTGCCGGGCTTCATCGGGCCGTTTCCCTCCACCCGTCTTGATAAGGGCATTATGCAGTTGTCGGGAGCGACCGCTACGGCGCCAGGTCGCAGATTCGGAAGCGCTCCTCACCTTCTTCGCCCTCGATGCGGATATTCTCGCAGTTGACGGCATCGCGAGTCGGGTCAGGGAAGTCCTTGATCTTGTTTGTCGGCCCGCAGCCGACGAAGCTTCCGAGGAACGGGTCGTTCCGCACTTCGAAGCACGGCACGCCATCGACCTCGAAATTGCGGGTTCGGACGTCCTTGAAGAACTCCTTCGGACCCCGCGGCTTCGGCTGCTCGGCGGCGATCCGGCTGCTCGACGACATGCCTGGATTCGACCTGCCGTCGACCCAGCAGAAGTCGACCATCCCAACGGCCTGCAAGCGCCCGTTCGGCCCGTCCCGCACGTCGAGGCAGATGCGGCCATCCTGGGCCCAGGCCCATTCCAGGAGCTGGGACTGAATCATCGTCACGTCGACAGGGATGCGCTCCATCTTCCCGCTCACAGAGTCCGTGTTGATCAACATGATCGGGTTGATAACACAGAGAACCCCTCCCTGCTGGTTGCAGTCGACCGATCCGGTGAGCGTGAATTCCTTGGCCAGACCCATCGACGGAGGCACGAGGCCCATCGCCAGGACGGCCACCCCAACGGCCGCCGCCGCCCTCGCTCGTCGTATGATGCTGAGCGTCTTCCACACGTTCATGGTTTCGGTTCCTCCCCACAGGTGCTGTACTGCGCAACCGGGGTCGCCATGGACCCGCCTCCGTCGAAGCAAGATACCTGGAATACGCACACCGCCACGCGGCAGATCAGTTTCGGATGATCGCGTGACCGCCACCCCACTGGCCCCGCATGATACCAGCAAAGCCACTTTCAGGCCAAGCGTAGCGGTTTCCGACGGCTTGTGGCCGTGCCGGCCGGTGTCGATAATAGAGGCGTGGTCCTCGCCCAGGGAGGCAGATTCGTGCAGCCTCGGCTCGACCTTGTCGACTACCATATCCACACCGCGCGGTGTGGGCACGCCAGTGGCGAGATGGCGGCCTACGTCGAGCGGGCGGTTCGGGTCGGGCTGCCCGAGATGGGGTTTTCCGACCACATCTTCTTGTATTGGCTGCCGCCGGAGGAGCGCGACCCGGAGCTGGCCATGGCTGAGGATCAGTTCGATGGGTACGTCGAGGAGGTCTTTCGGCTGCGGCGAGAGCATCCGGAGATCGCCATCCGGTTGTCGGTCGAGGCTGACTTTATCCCCGGCCACGAGGCGACGCTGCGGAGCATCCTCGACCGTTACCCCTGGGACTACGTCCTCGGGAGCGTCCACTTCGTCGACGCCTGGGGGATGGACGATTCGCGCTACATCGCGACCTACGACGAGTGGGACATCGACGAGCTGTACGAGCGCTACTTCGACCTGA
>JACCZL010000441.1 GCA_013695975.1 Chloroflexota bacterium | reverse complement strand
GCAGGTCGAGGGTCCGAAAGACGGTCGCCCGCCCGATCCCGCGGTACTGGCCGCGGACCTCGTCCCAGACTTCCTGGGCGCTGAAGTGATCGCTCCGCGGCGCGACCAGCTTGATGATCGCCTGGCGCGGTGTCGTCAGGCGGTGGCCTTCCCTGGTCAGCCGGTCGATGATCTGGGTCGCGTCGGCCACGTGTACCCGTTTCTCGTCGACCGGAGTGGCAATCTGGTCTCGCTGCAAGACTGTCCCAAACACGTTCTCATCCGGTCAACGCGCATCGTCGATCTTGGTGAGATCGTATCTCAGTCAGAGGCCAGGCGCAAGGGACATGCGCCGGGCGCCGGCTGAAGGACGCACGCCGTGCGGCCCTATGGCTGCCAGAAGAGGGCGCGGCGCTCAGCGCGGGCCAGGAGCGCGGTCAGGAAGGCGCCGAGCGTGGCGAGGACGACGACCGCGGCGGCCAGGGTGGGCAGGTCGAGGCGGGTGTGAGCGGCGCCCACGACGTGGCCGAGCCCGCGGTCGGAGCCGAGCCACTCGGCGACGACGGCGCCGATCAGGGCCAGCGGCAGGGCGACCCGCAGGGCGGCGAACAGGTGGGGCAGGGCGCTCGGTGCCCGCAGCTTCCAGAACACCTCGGCCGGCGACGCCGCGACGGAGCCCAGAAAGGCGAGCGCGCCGGCGTCGACCGAGCGCAGGCCCGCGATCGCGCCGACCAGGACCGGGAAGAAGGTGAAGAGGGCGACGATCAGCACCGTGGGCGCCCAGCCGAAGCCGAACCAGATCACGAACAGGGGCGCCAGGGCCACGACCGGGGTGACCTTGGTGAGGATCGCGAGTGGGAGCAGGGTCCGCTCGAGGCCCGGCGAGTGGGCCATCGCCGCGCCCAGTGGCAGGGCCACGCCGACGCCCAGCCCCAACCCGAGCAGCGCCCCGAGCAAGGTCCGCGCAGCGTGGCCGGCGAAGAAGACTGGATCGCTGAGGAGTCGCCCGGCGACCGCCGACGGCGGTGGGACCAGGTAGACGGGCACCCCGGCCAGGCGCACCCAGGTCTCGGCGACGAGGACCAGGGCGAGCGGCAGCAGGATGGGTGACAGACGCTTCAGCATGGGTTCGTGTTCGTGGGTAACGGCATACAGCAATGACGTCTTGCGCGGGAGTCGCAGCTCACGCCGGCTGACTCGCGACTTCCCCGCGCAAGAGGCGCTTGACCTCGCCGACGTGATGGGCGAAGTCAGCCGTCCCTTCGACGTCGGGGGGGCGTGGGCGGGGGAGGTCGATCCGCACCTCGGCGGCGACCGTGGCCGGGCGCGGGGTCAGGACGAGCACGCGGTCGGCGAGCATGACCGCCTCGGCCACGCTGTGGGTCACCAGCAGCGCGGTTGCGCTGGTCGTCGCCCAGAGGCGCAGGAGCTCCTGGCCCAGCTCGCCGCGGGTCAGGTCGTCGAGCGATGCGAACGGTTCGTCGAGCAGGAGCAGGCGCGGCCGCAAGACCAGCGCCCGCGCCAGCGCCACCCGCTGACGCATGCCCCCGGAGAGCTGGTGGGGGTAGTAGCCCTCGAAGCCGGCTAGCCCGACGAGCGCCAGCGTGTCTCTGGCCAACTCGTCGGGCGCCCGAGCTGACCCGGCCCGCTGGTTTACCTCCAGCCCCAGACGAACGTTCTCGACGGCGGTGCGCCAGGGGAGGAGGGCGTGCTCCTGGAGGACCAGCCCGACCGCTTTGGCTCGGCGCGCCACCTCGGGCGGTTGACCGTCGATCTCGACATCGCCGGCGGTTGGCGGCTGGAGTCCGGCCAGGATCCGGAGGAGGGTCGACTTGCCACAGCCGGATGGCCCGACGAGCGCGACTAGCTTGCCCGTCGCGACAGTTAGGTCGACGCCATCCAGGACCGGTAGCCACTGACCCTGCCCACGGTCGTAGCTCATGCGGAGGCTGTGGGCTCGGACGGCGGGGGTGGCCGGGGCGCTGTCTGGGTCTGCAATGGCTCTGGCTGTCTGGGTAGCCCTCACCCCATCCCGCTCCCAGAGGGAGAGGGAGTTAACTTCCTCTCCATCACCGGAACATGTCCAGCTCGGCCGGGCGGACCAGCTCGGTCGCGCGGCCGTCGCCGGGCTGGTAGGGGTAGCCGCGGATGACGGCGGCGGGGACGCGCTCGAGCTTGCCGGTGGCCAGCTCGGCGGCGGCGGCTAGCTCGTCGGCAACGGCGATCTCGGTGACCTGGAGGGTCAGCCCGGCCGAGTCGGGTTGACCACGGTAATCCAGGATCGGTCGGAGCCCGGCCACACCGATCGCCACGTTCGTCTGGCCGGTCCGCCAGGGGCGGCCGAACGTATCCGAGATGATGACCGCCAGCGCGACGCCGGCCTGCTCGGCGATGCGGCGACGGATCTGCTCGGCCGAGCCGTCCGGGTCGAGCGGCAGGAGCGCCACGACATCGGGCGTCGCCAGATTCGAGGCGTCGACGCCGGCATTGGCGCAGACGAAGCCGTGACGCGTCTCGGAGATCAGCACGCCCCGATCCTTGCGGACGATCCGCGCACTCTCGCGTAGCGCCACCTCGATCTGGCGAGGATCCCGCTTGCTCACCGCGGCCAGCTCGAGTGCCGTCTCGGACGGCTCGATGCCGGCCAGCTCGACCAGGCGCCCCTCGGCCTTCGAGACGATCTTCTGGGTCACGACCAGGACATCGCCGCCCTCGAACCGCTCGCCCTGCCGAGTGAACGCTGCGAGCAGCAGCGCGGCCGGATCATCGCCCGGCCGCACCTCGCCGACGCCACGTACGCCGATGATCTGGATGTCCGCCACACCGTCGAGTATAAGCGGTCGGCGGGACCGGGCTCAGCCTGACGCCTCCTCACGCCCCGCCACGCCAGGTGATTGGAAGCAGGTAGACTGCGGCATGTCCTGTGGGGAGGCGTGCGGTCCGCTCGTCCTGCAGCTCCTGATCTATGGGCTGACCAATGGGGCTGTCGTCGCGCTCAACGCCGTTGGCTTCACCCTCGCCTACGCGGTCGCCCGCCAGATCAACCTGGCTCACGGCAACGTGTTCGCACTGACCACCGTCGCGGTCGCGAGTCTGGCGCGGGCGTTCGAGGTGACGGCGGCGGACCCACCGCTGGTCCGAATCGCCCTGGTCGGGCTGCTGGTCGTGGCCGGAGCGGCCTGCGGCGCCGTCCTCAACGGGGCGGTCGAGCGGCTCGCCTTTCGTCCGTTTCAGGATCGGCGGGACCCGCTGCTTCCGCTGATCGCCAGCGTCGGGCTGTCGTTCGTCCTGCTCCAGGTCGCGGTCTGGTGGCACGCCGCGACCAACGTCCCTCGGGCGGGCCACCAGGGCGTCAACCTGCCGTTGCTGGCGGTGCCCGATCTGGTGCCGGCCGTTGAGCTAGGCTGGGGCGGCGTCTCGTTTACCGGGAAGGACCTGTTCGTCCTGCTGCTCGGGGGAGTGACCGCGGTTGGCGTGACGCTGCTGCTCAGGCGGACGCGGGGTGGCCGGATGCTTCGCGCGGTGGCGCAAGACCGCGAACTGGCCGGGCTCTGCGGGGCCGACCCGGTCCGCGCCCAGACGCTCGCCTTCCTACTCGCGGGGGCCCTGGCCGGGCTCGGGGCGGCGATTTTCGCTACCTACTACGGGGGCGCAACCAGTCAGCACGGGCTCCGCGGCGGGCTAGCCGCCATCACGGCGGCCGTGCTCGGCGGTGTCGGAAACCCGCGCGGGGCGCTCGTCGGCGGCGTCGCGCTGGGAGTCGCCGCCGCCTTCTCCGACTACCTCCTCGACGCCCACTGGACGCCGGTCCTGGTCCTGCTCTTGCTGGTCCTGCTGCTGGCGTCGCGGCCGAGCGGCTTGCTCGAGCGGGGCGGCAACGCGGTCCTCGACGAGGTCGCACCCGTCGGGCCGACCGCCGGGGTGGGAGCCCTACCCGGCTCGCGCTGGCTGCTCGGCGGCCTGCTCGCCCTGGCCCTGGTTTATCCGTGGATCGACCAGCTCGCCGGCTGGAACCGCCTCCAGAGCGCGACGGCGGCGCTTCTGCTGGTCACGCTCGCCATCGGGCTGAGCGTCGTCGTCAGCCTGGCCGGGCTGCTCGACCTCGGCTACGCCGCCTTCTTCGCGATCGGCGGCTACACGGCGGCGCTGCTCACGGCGTCCGGGAGTCGGCTGGCGATCGCCCTGCCGGGGCTCCTCGACCCATGGCTCGCGCTGCCGCTGGCCGGTCTGGTCGCGGCCGCCTTCGGCGTCCTCTTCGGCCTGCCCAGCGTGCGGACCCGAGGCGAATACCTGGCGATCGTCACCCTGGCCTTCGGGGAGATCGTGCCAGGCGTGATCTGGCACCTGCCCTATTGGACCGGCGGGCCGCGCGGGATTAGTGGCGTGCCTCCGCTCCGGTTGGGACCGTGGGGGCCGGATTCGCCGCTCCAGGC
>JACCZL010000437.1 GCA_013695975.1 Chloroflexota bacterium | reverse complement strand
GCGAGGGCGGGGCAAGCCCCGCCCCTACAGCAGATACGGGACGCTTGCCGTTCACGGTCTACCCTTCCCTGATCGCGGCCTGGGCGGCGGCCAGGCGGGCGATCGGGACTCGGTAGGGGGAGGCGCTGACGTAATTCAGGCCGACCTTGTGGCAGAAGGCGATCGACTCGGGGTCGCCGCCGTGTTCGCCACAGATGCCGATTTCCAGGTCCGGGCGAGTCGAGCGACCACGCTGGACGCCCATCTCGACGAGGGCGCCGACGCCTTCGGGATCGAGCACCTGGAACGGGTTGTTCGGCAGGATCTTCTGATCCTGATAGAAGCCCAGGAACTTGCCTTCGGCGTCGTCGCGTGAGAACCCGTAGACCGTCTGGGTCAGGTCGTTGGTACCGAAGCTGAAGAACTCCGCCTCTTCGGCGATCTTGTCGGCCGTGATCGCCGCTCTGGGGATTTCGATCATCGTCCCGAACTTGTAGTCAACATCCGTGCCGGCCCGCGCCTCGACCTCTCTGGCGACCTGGACCAACTGTTCCTGGACGCGGCGCAGCTCGCGGATGTCGCCGATCAACGGGATCATGATCTCGGGGTGGGGATGGCGCCCCTCCTGCTTCAGCTCGACGGCCGCTTCGAGGATGGCGCGTACCTGCATCTCGTTGATCTCAGGGTAAAGGATTCCGAGCCGGCAGCCGCGCAACCCGAGCATCGGGTTGGCCTCGCGCATCTGGGCGACGGCCTGAAGGAGCTCCTCGCGCTCGTCGCGCGCGGGACCGGTCTCGCCGCGCACCCGCATCTCGGTCACGTCGACGAGGAGGTCCTCGTATTTCGGAAGGAACTCGTGAAGGGGCGGGTCGAGCAGACGGATGATGACCGGCCGCCCATCCATCGCCTGGAGCAGCTCCTTGAAGTCCCCACGCTGATACCCGAGGAGTTTCTCAAGCGCCGCGAGATAGTGGCGCCGCGCGTCCGGGTCCCGCTTCGCCGCGGCGGCGTTGAGGATCATCTGGCGGACGAAGGGGAGCCGCTCCGGCTCCTCGAACATGTGCTCGGTGCGGCAGAGGCCGATGCCTTCAGCGCCGAATTCGCGGGCGCGAATCGCGTCGCGGGCACGATCGGCGTTCGCCCAGGTCCCGAGCCGGCGCCGCTCGTCGGCCCAGCTCAGGACCTGCTGGAGGTCGCGATCCTCCGCGAAGTTCGGCTCGACGGTCGTGATTTCGCCGAGCAAGACCTCGCCGGTGCCACCGTCGATCGAGATGACGTCCCCTTCGGAGACCTCGCGGCCGTCGACCGAGAGGACCCGTCGGTCGAGGTCCACCCGCACGCTCTCGGCGCCGACAATGCATGGCTTGCCGAGCCCCCGGGCGACGACGGCGGCGTGGCTGGAGGTGCCGCCGCGGCTCGTCAAGATGCCGCGGGCGCCGATCATGCCGTGGAAGTCGTCGGGCGACGTCTCGGGTCGAACGAGGATCACGCGAGCGCCCGACTCGACCCGCTCGGCAGCGCGGTCGGGGTCGAAGACGGCTTCGCCGACCGCCGCTCCCGGCGAGGCCGGAACGCCCCTGGCCACCAGATGACCCGCGCCCTCCGCCTCGGCCTTGGCGGCCTCGTCGAACCGCGGCAGGAGCAACTGCTCGACGTGGCGCGGCTCGACTCGCAAGAGGGCCTCGTCCTTGCTCAGGATGCCCTCGGCGACCATGTCGACGGCGATCTTGACCGCCGCGCGGCCGGTCCGTTTGCCGCTGCGCGTCTGGAGCATGTAGAGCTTCCCGCGCTCCACGGTGAACTCGAGATCCTGCATGTCGCGGTAGGCCCGCTCGAGCTGGGCGGCGTAGCGCTCGAACTCGGCGTAAACCTGAGGGTTGTGCGCCTCCATCGCCGAGATCGGCTCGGCGTTGCGGATGCCAGCGACGACGTCCTCACCCTGAGCGTTGGCGAGGAAGTTCCCGTAGAGCAGCTTCTCGCCCGTGCTCGGGTTGCGGGTGAAGGCGACTCCGGTGCCCGAATCCTCACCCATGTTGCCGAAGACCATCGTCTGTACGTTGACCGCCGTCCCCCACTCGTCAGGGATCTTCTCGGCGCGGCGATAGTCGACCGCGCGCCGGCCCATCCACGAGCCGAAGACGGCTTGAATGGCCTGGCGGAGCTGCTCGATCGGATCGGTCGGGAAGTCGCTACCGGTTTCCCGCCGCGCCACATCCTTGAACTCGGCGACGACACTCTGCAACTGGTCAGCCGAGAGCTCCGGGTCCTGCTCCACGCCAGCCCGCTCCTTGGCCGCGTCGAAGACGTGGTCGAACTTCTCGGCCGGTATGCCCTGGACGATCCGCCCGAACAGCGAGATGAAGCGGCGGTAGGCATCGTAGGCGAAGCGCGGGTTACTGGTGAGTCGACCAAGACCCTCGACGCTGGCGTCGTTGAGACCGAGGTTGAGGACGGTGTCCATCATCCCTGGCATCGAGGCACGCGCGCCGGAGCGGACCGAGACGAGCAGCGGGTCCGCGGGGTCGCCGAGCCGCCGGCCGGTCTTCTGCTCGATCGTCGACAGGGCCTCGAGGGTTTGGTCCCACATGCTTTCGGGGAATTGGTTGCCGGCCCCATAATAGGCAACGCAGGCCTCGGTGGTGATCGTGAAGCCCGGCGGGACCGGCAGTCCGGCTCGGGTCATTCCGGCGCAGCCAGCCCCCTTGCCGCCGAGCAGCTCGCGCATCTCGGCGGAGCCTTCCTCGAACAGGTAGACCCACTTGTGGCCCGTGCGGGCCTCCGCCTGCATCGTGCTGGTCTGAGCCATGGCGATCAGCTCCTCCCCGTGCCGCCACACGTAGGGCGACGTTGCATCGCCGCATCAGGGGCCGCGCGGTGGCGCGGACGGCGGTCGTTGAAACCTCGTGAAGCCGGTCCGAACAGAATCGGCTCCGCCTCCTGGAATGGTAGGCGACTGGTCCGAAGCCGTCAACTCCGCCCTGGGAGCGCGGGCGTCCCGCGAGGGCGCACGCCGTG
>JACCZL010000434.1 GCA_013695975.1 Chloroflexota bacterium | reverse complement strand
ACGGGCACCGCGACGAAGCGAGCGTCCGCGCCGAACTGGGGAAACATAGCCTGTTCGAGCCCCAGCTCGCTACTTGACCTCGGCGAAGAATTGCCTGCCCATGATGCCCTCGGGGCGGAAGATCAGGACGAGCAGCAGGATGCCGAAGCCGATCGCCTGCTGGTAAGACGGGCCGATCAGGGCGGCGCCGAGCGACTCGGCCAGGCCGAGGACCAGGCCACCGACCAGGGCACCCTGGACCGTCCCGAGGCCACCGAGGGTGGCGATCACGAACGCCTTGCCGATGAAGACACTGTTCCTCCCACTCATCATAGACAGGGGTATCTCTCGAGCCCGGCGCGGTGCATGTGATCGTCGGAGGCCAGGAGGACTGAGCTCGCAGGAGGCGGCCAGGGGCTGATCGCGATCCCGCGCGATCTCGGGAAGCCTGCCCTCGAATTCTCGGTGGAGGAGATGGCGAATCTCGTACGCGACACTGACGAGGTACAATTGTGCGGGTACAAGAGGGGAGGTGGACGGCTGTGGCCACAGCAGATGAAGCGCTAGACTCTACTCTAGAGGTGGCAGACGCCGACCGTGACGAGGCGCTGCTTCCACCGATTCGCTTCCTGACCGATGAGGAGTGGATGGCCAAGGTCGACCGAGCGGCACGGCACCACCTTGGCATGAGCGGCGAGGAGTTTGCCCGCGCCTGGAAGGCCGGCCAATTCGATAACGACCCCGATCAGCCTGGAGTCATGCGCGTCGCTATGATGCTCAGTTTTGGCAAGTAGGACCTCTCGCGAGGCCGCTCGGGCGTTTCTCGAGCCGATCCGGCTGGCCTTGTCCTGCGTGACCAGAGGGGCCGCTGGCATCCGAGGCGGTGTCTACCCTCGCGATGAACCGCACCAGTTGACTCTCGCCGATGGTGCCCCTGTCCAGCTCAGCGGGCCTAGCCGTCTATCCTTGTCAGTTGAGTACTACTACCGCATCGTCCAGGCTCTTGGGCAACCTGCCCTCTGGTCAGCTCGCACTGCTGGGTATATGTACGCGCTCTACGACGTGGATGGCCGCGAAGTCGTTGCCTATCACTGGCATCCTGAGGGACGCAGTGGCGTGACCACGCCACACCTGCACCTGGGCACGGGCGCGTCCGTCGGCCGTCGCGACCTTGCCGGCGCGCACCTGCCGACCGGCCACATCCTCCTCGAGGATGTACTACGGCTGGGGGTCGCTGAACTCGGCGTCCGTCCCCTCCGGCGCGACTGGCGTGAGATCCTTGAACGCGCTCGGGGTAGCCGTGGGGAGTCGGCAACGTGAGCGCCTCTATCGTTGACGCCTGACTCTCCGCACTTGAGAATAATAGGACACAACCGCTACTTGACCTCGGCGAAGAACTGCTTGCCCATGATGCCTTCGGGGCGAAAGATCAGGACGAGCAGGAGGATGCCGAAGCCGATCGCCTGCTGGTAGGAGGGGCCGATCAGGGCGGCCCCGAGCGATTCGGCCAGGCCGAGGACGAGGCCGCCGACCAGGGCGCCCTGGACGGTCCCGAGGCCGCCGAGGGTGGCGATCACGAAGGCCTTGCCGATGAAGACGTTGCCCATGTACGGGGTGATCGTGATCGTCACGGCCAGGAGCGAGCCGGCCGCGCCGGCCAGGGCCGCCCCAATCCCGAAGGTCACGGCGTAGATGCGGGCGATGTCGACGCCGACAAGCTGGGCCGCCTGGCGGTTGAGGGCCGTCGCACGGATCGCCCGTCCGGTCTTGCTGCGCCCGAGGTAGACGTTCAGGAGGGCGACGATCAGGATGCTGATCATAAAGGCCCCGAGCCGCTGATAGGGCACGATCACCCCGCCGAGGCTCAGGCCAGAGCCGGCGTAGCTCGGGGTGACCGAGCGGTAGTCGCCCGAGAAGAAGAGCAGGGCCATATCGATCAGGAAGAGCGACAGCCCGAAGGTCAGGACGAGGGTCATGAAGACCCCGTGCGGGATGACGCGGTTGATCAGGAACCGCTGGAGGACGTAGCCGAGCAGGAAGAGGACGAGCATCGAGGCCGGGATCGAGAGGAACGGGTCGACCCCGAAGCGGGAGAAGAGGAGGAAGGTCACGTAGGCGCCGAGCATCACCATCGCGCCATGGGCGATGTTGATGATGTTGAGGACGCCCCAGGTCAGCGAGAAGCCGACCCCCACGGCGGCGTAGATCCCGCCGAGCAGCAGCCCGTTCACGATCACCTGTGGAGACATCGCTCCCTCACCAGCCTTTCGATACCGAGCAGGATAGCGGACCGGGCACCGGCTCGCCTCCTGGCGATCATGAGCACGACCGGCGCGGCCGAGCTGCTCAACTGCACGGCCCAGGCCCTGGGCTGGGCGGGCCGCGCGGAAAGAGGCCGCCCCCGACTTACCGAAGAGCCTGAAGTCGCGCTGACGGCGGGGAGCGCCGCGGCCGGGTGCGTGGGGCCACTCGGCGCGACCTCTTGACAGCTCGCCGCGGGCGAGCGATAGTAGCGGCCGGAGGCGTCTCGCCGTCGCGACTCGAAGGGCCGCGATGGGCTGACGCCGTTGCGCCTCCCGGCAAGTGGCGTGATCCGGCGAAGCGTTGCTGGCGGGACAGCAGGACCTAGAGGAGGGATCGAACGATGCCGCTGTACATGGACGTCCACAAGCACGTCGAGGGGCTGACGGCCGAAGCGGTCGCCGGCGCCCACCAGAAGGACCTCGAGGTGCAGGGCAAGCACGGGGTCAACTACCTGAAGTATTGGTACAACGAGCGCGAGGGTGAGGTCTTCTGTCTGGTCGAGGCCCCTAGCAAGGAGGCGGCCGAGACGGTCCACCGCGAGGCCCACGGCCTTACCGCCGACGAGATCGTGGAGGTCAAGGAAGGCTCGTAGCGGCGTTCATAGGGGGACGGGTCACCGCGAGCGCCGGATCGCGGTGACTCCGTCCGAGACGAACGCGATGACAAGCAGCGGCGCCGGCCCAGCCCGGGTTGGCGCTGCCGACAGCGTCGACAGGCTCACGTTGGCGTGGGGCGTCTGGCGCGGAGCTTGCTCGCGGCCTCGATACCCAGCACCGCCTCACCCTCGGGACCTTCGAGCACCAGCAGGCGGTTGAAGGGCTCGCTACGAGCGATCCTGAGGCGCGCACCGGGCGCCAGGCCGTGGGATTGGAGGTGGTGCATCAGCCTCGAGTCGAGCTCGGCCTCCTCGGTGATGCGCTCCAGGATGATCTCCTCGCCGACGATGGCGTGGTCGAGCGGGAACTCGTCGGGTGCCACAGTGCCTATGCCCGGGATCGGGTTGCCGTGCGGGCAGGTCGAAGGGTGGCCGAGGGCCGCGAGCAGGCGCTCCTCGACCTTGGGGGTGATGGCATGCTCGAAGCCGTGCGACTCCTCGTGCGCCTCGTCCCAGGGCATCTTGAGGAAGTCCGTCAGCAGCCGCTCGGCCAGGGCATGCCGCCGCACCAGGTCCTCGGCGGTCTTCTGGCCGAGCTCGGTCAGGCCGACCTCCTTGTGGGCCCCGTAGGTGACCAGGCCGTCGCGCTCCATGCGCCGCAGCGTGGCGGTAACGGTCGGCGGGGTCACGTGCAGGCGCTCGGCGAGACGCGCGCTGATGGTCTGCTGGCCATCGCGCAGCATGAAGTGCAAGGTCTGGAGATACTCCTCGACGACGGGACTACTCATCTCATCTCCCGTGTCGGAGGATAACGACTCTGCACGCCCCGGGCAAGCGCCTGGTCCGTCGGCATGGCCCAGCGCCTCAGGGTCTTTCGACAGACACATGGCTTGAGTTAGCTTTGCCTAATATCAGCCATTCGTGTAAGCTTACCTCAGCCTGGTAGCCGGCGCGTCCGAGCCGACGCTGCCGATAATTTCCACTGCGTGGGAGCAACCCATGAGCACCCGTCGCCTGACCTCGCTCATCGTCCTCGCCGCGGTCACCGTGATGGCCCTGTCGTCCCTGGCCATGCCGGCCGGCCGGGCGCAGCCGAGTACGCTGACCCTCTATTCCGGGCGCACTGAGGCGCTGATCGGCCCCTTGCTCGAGCGCTTCACTCGTGACACGGGGATCGAGGTCCGCGCTCGCTACGGCGATTCGGCCGAGCTCGCCGCGACCATCCTGGAGGAGGGCACGAACAGTCCGGCCGACGTCCTGTTCTCCCAGGACGCGGGGGCGCTCGGGGCGCTCGCGAGCCGCGGCCTGTTGGCGACCCTCCCCGCCGAGACGCTCCAGCGGGTCGACACGAAGTTCCAGGCGCGGGACGGCTTCTGGGTCGGCGTCTCGGGCCGTGCCCGCGTGATCGTCTACAACACCGACCTGCTGAGCCCGGCGGACCTGCCGGACGCCGTCGCCGGGCTGGCCGACCCGCGGTGGCAGGGCGCGATCGGCTGGGCGCCGACGAACGCGTCGCTCCAGGCGTCGGTGACGGCGATGCGGCTGTTGGAGGGAGAGGAGGCGGCTCGCCAGTGGCTTGCGGGGATCAAGGCCAACCGCCCGAAGGTCTACGCGAACAACGCCGCTGTCGTTCAGGCGGTTGCCAACGGCGAGGTCCAGGTCGGCCTGGTCAACCACTACTACCTGTACGGCTTCCTCAAGGATCGAGGACCGTCGTTCTCGGCGCGGAACTACCATCCGCGGACCGGCGGCGCCGGAGCGATCGTCAACGTCGCGGGGGTCGGACTCCTGAGCACGGCGACGAGCTCGGCCGCGGCCCAGCGCTTCGTCGACTACCTGCTGTCGGCGGACGCGCAGCAGTACTTCGCCGACCAGACGTTCGAGTACCCGCTGGTCGCGGGCGTCGAGCCCCATCCGGACCTGCTGCCGCTGGCCCAGATCAACCACCCCGACATCGACCTGGCCAACCTCGCCGACCTCGAGGTGACGCTCCGCCTGATGCGGGAGGTCGGCGTCCTCTGACGCCCGCGAGTCACCCGGCCGAGCGGCTAGATCAGCGGGTAGATGAACGGTCCGAGCGGCGTTGCGGAGGCGAAGGCCATCAGCGCCGCCAGGGCCAGGAGCATCCCCACCAGCGGGATCAGCCACCAGAGGCGTTGCGCCCAGAGGAAGC
>JACCZL010000418.1 GCA_013695975.1 Chloroflexota bacterium | reverse complement strand
TACGGCTACATCAAGGTCGACGCCGAAATGACCGAGTACGTGGCCCAGAAGACGCCAGACTACCGCGCCTTCTTCGTCGGTGGCGGCGCCTACACCCTGCCCCGCTACATGGAAGTCCGGCATCCAGGCGCGACGATCGAGGTCGCCGAGATCGACCCCGGTGTGACCGAAACCAACTTCGAGCGCATGGGGCTCGACCCGAACACCCGGATCATCACCTACAACACCGACGCGCGGGAGATCGTCGAGCAAAAGCAAGCTCGTGCGGAGAAGTACGACCTCGTTTTTGGCGACGCTTTCAACGACCTCCAGATCCCCTACCACCTCACGACCCGCGAGTTCGACCAGAAGATCCGAAACATGCTCAAAGACGACGGCATTTACGCCGCCCTGGTGATCGACAAGCTGCAAGGCGGCCAGTTCATGCCGGCCTACGTGAAGACCGTCGCCACTGTCTTCCCTTATGTCTACATCCTGGCCGACGGGACCTACTGGAACAGCACCTTCGCCAACACCTACATCGTCGCCGCGAGCGCCACCCCGCTCGACTTCGAGCGCCTGAAGACGATCCGCGGGCAGGGCATCAACGGCCAGAGCCTCATCAACGTGATGCCGGCCGATCAGATGCAGCAATGGCTCCAGGACACCCCGACCCTCATCCTGACCGATGACTACGCCCCCGCGGACAACCTCGTCGCCCCACTCTTCGCCGAGCGCGGGTTCTAGCGAGCTGACCGCCCCCGAAGAGGTCGAGCTCAAACTCGTCGTCCGTGGCGAGAACCCCGCCGACACGCTCGCGGCGATCTCGCGACTGGTCCAGCTCGGCGACGCCCGACTCGGCCCGCCCAGGAGGCTCAGCATGCACGACCTCTACTGGGACACGCCCGAGCGTGTTCTGGGCGCCAGTCACGTCTCGCTACGCCTCCGCACCGTGGACGGGGCCATGCTCCTGACGACGAAGGGGGCCACACAGGTCAATGGCGGACTGTTCCGCCGCCGCGAGCTCGAGCTTCCCGCCGACCGGGCCGGCTGGAAGCGCATCCGCGGCGCGCTAAGAGTCGAGGGGATCAAACTCCGGAACCAAACTGCCGACTCACCGCGGCCAGTTGACTGGCTCTCGGCCGCTGGCCTCGTCGTGACGCAGGATCGGGTCACCGGGCGGACCCTCCGCGTTGCTTACCAGGGTGAGCGAGCGATCGCCGAGATTGCCTGCGACGTGACCCGCTTCAACTTCGGCGGGCGCACGGCCGATTACCACGAGGTGGAGGTCGAGCAGCTCAGCGCCGACGCTCCTGTTCGATCGCTTGGCCGCGCGCTCGTGGCGAGATTCCCTGGACAGCTCGAGCCGGCCCGTATCGGCAAGTACGCCCGCGGCCTGCAGCTCGAGCGCGAGCTAGCCGAGCGGGAGGGAGCCGGTTAGCGCCCGCCCCAGGACGCGTCGGACAGGGGATAACGAATCTGAGTCTCCGCCGCCTCAGGCGGGTAAACGACCCGCGGTCGGCCACCGCCGAACTGTAGCGCCGGCACCGTCGCGGCACGGTTGCGACCGGCCGAGTCCCAGGCAAGACGGCCCCAGAATGTCTGCACCTCCAGTTCGCCGAGAGCGGCACGCACCAGGGTGGGATCCTCGTTACCCGCCCGCTCGAGACCGAGCTGGAGCGCCAGGCCGGCCGCGGCCGCGGCGGCCCCTCGCGCATCGGGCGGGTAGCCGTGCTGTTGTTGGAAGCGCCCGGCAAACTCCCGGGCAGAGCCAAACAGGGGCCCGCTGACCCCGAGCCCGGCAGCCCACCAGTCGAGCGCTACCACCCCTTCTGATGAGGCGCCCAGAGCGGAGAGGAGATCGTGGGTCCGCTGGCTGGCGACCACCGCTCGGAGCGGTGGTGCGAGCCTCAGTTCGCGAAACTGCGGCAAGAAGAGGGCGAGACGCTCGGGCTCACCGCCCACCACCAGGACGTCCGGCCGGGCCTGGGCGATCCGATCTAGCGGTGCCAGGACCTCGCGAGCATCGAGGGCGTACCGCTCGATCATCGGCTCGATGCCGATCGCCCGGGCGCGATCGGTCGCCGCCGCGGTAGCGGTCGTGAAAAACGGTTCGTCGGGTACGAACAGGGCCAGCGTTCGGGGCCGCGGTGTAAGCCCGCTCAGCAGCTCGAGCAACCCCTCGAAATATCGGTCGTCAGTGGGGAGCACCGAGACCAGCATCCGAAGGCCCCGTGCGTACAGCGAAGGCGCGCTCGCATCGGGTGCGATGGTCAAGATGCCCAACCGCTCGGCAGTCGTCGCCGTCGCCGCGGTGAGCGGGCTCGAGTACGGGCCGAGCAGCAGCGAGACACCATCTTGTTCGACGAGCCGTTCGACCAACCGCACCGCCGTCAAAGGATCGCTCTCGTCGTCGTAGATCACCAGCCGAACGGGGCGGACCTCGCCACCCAGCCGCACTCCGCCCGCTTCGTTCGCGGCTCGTTCCCAGGTCTGGTAGCCAGCCCGCAGCGCCGCTCCCTCGCTCGAGAACCGTCCAGACAGGCTGACCGTCACCCCGACCGCGATCGGCCGCGGCGTCGGCTGGACCGTTGGCGTGGGTCCCGCTGCCGCGCGCAAACGGGCCGCGCGTCGAGGGCCCGGTCCGCAACCGCCCAGGAGGAGCCAGAGGGCCAGCGACGCCAGCAAGGTCAGGGCGAGTCGGCCACGTAACGGGAGCATCGTCGCGGATGCTAGCACGACCACCGGAGACTGTGAGTGCGATGTGATGGCAAACCGCTTGCGACGATGACGCGATCGGCGTACGCTGCGAAGGCCCAACTGCTCGCCCCGAAGTGCCCCCTCGCAGGGGCGCAATCTTCACCCCAGGTGTGCCCTTCCGCCATGAGTATCGCCCTTCCGCGATCCGACGACCGCTACCCGACCTCCGTCAGCGCCGGCGAGCCGCCGATTCATTGGCCCTCAGCAGTCGTCGGGCTCGGGCTGGCGATCGCCCTCGTGGTCGGGGTCTCCTGGCTCGCGTCCGCCCGCCAACCCACCAGTCGCGTCGCCGTGGTCGAAGCCCCGCCCGCGACGCTGGCTCCCGTCGCCGACGCGCCACCCCCGGCCCCACCCGCGCCGGCCGCGACGCCGATCGTCGTTCCCGAGTCACCGCGGGTTGCCAGCACTGGCGGTCGCGGGGTCAACCTCCGCGCCGGTCCGGGCGAGCGCGCGCTCCGCATCAAAACGATTCCGGAGGGGATGCCCCTCGAGCTCATCGGGGCCGATGTCCGCGCCGACGGCGTGGTTTGGCGCAACGTCCGCGACCCGGGCGGGGCCACTGGCTGGGTTTCCGCCAGCTACGTCGCGGGCAGCCCTGCGCGCTAACACTCCTGGATCTGACACCTGAAACCGGCCTGACCCGCGTGGCCGCCCCCACGGACCGAGTGCTACACTCCGAGTCGCAGCCTCCTCCCGGCGGAGCGTGTCTTGGACATCACCTGGCTTGGTCATTCGTGCTTTCGCCTCCGCGGGCGCGAGGTCACGATCGTCACCGATCCATACAGTCGCGGCACCGGATACCCGCCCTTGCGCGTGACCGGCGACATCGTCTCAGTCTCCCATCCGCACCCCCATCACGATTCCGTGGACGCCGTCAGCGGCGCGCTTGCTCGCCCGCGCCGCGTCGACGGGCCCGGTGAGTACGAGATCGGCGGCGCCATGATCACGGGCGTCGCCACCTTTCGTGACAAGCAAAAGGGCAAGCTCCACGGCAAGAACACCGCCTTCCTGTTCGAGCTCGATGAGTTCAGCGTCTGTCACCTCGGCGACCTCGGGCATACCCTTGATCCCGAACAGATCGACGCTCTCAAGGACGCCGACATCCTCCTCATCCCTGTCGGTGGCCACTGTACGATCGACGCCGTCGAGGCGGTCGAGGTTGTCAGCCAGCTCGAGCCGAAGCTGGTCATCCCAATGCACTACAGCACGCCAGGCCTGCAGCTCGACTCCGCCGAGCGCTTCTGTCGAGAGCTCGCTGCCCCCGATTCGGTCCCGACGGCGCGTTTGACCCTCACTCGGTCGAGCCTGCCGGAGGAGACCCAGGTCGCCCTGCTCTCGCCGCCCGAGCCGCGGCGCACGTAAATCACGACCTCCGCCGGGTCGGGCGACCTCGCAATGCATGCCGCCAGGGAAGCGGAGCGGTTACCCTTCTGCGTAGAGCTTCCAGTCACGCCTCTCGAGGGTTCCCAGCGTGCGGCCAGCACCGTTCCTGCTTATCAATCTCTTCCTCTGCATGGCCGTCGCGGCCTGTAATTGGGTGCGCCCGGCCGCCGAGGCGGCGCCGCCCCGGCCGCTCACCTACGTCGCGATCGGCGCGTCCGATAGCGTCGGCGTCGGAGCCAACGCGCCGGACGCGGAAGGCTGGGTGCCTGTCCTGGTCACGCACCTCCCGCCCAACAGCCGCCTGGTCAACCTCGGCATCAGCGGGACGCTCCTCCAGCAGGCGCTCGATCAGCAGTTGCCGGTCGCCCTCGACAGCGATCCAGACCTGGTCACCGTCTGGCTCGCGGTCAACGATCTGAACGCACGGGTGCCGCTTAGCCGCTACGGCCGCGAGCTCGACCGCCTGCTGGGCGCCCTGCGAGCACAAACCCGGGCCACGGTCCTCGTCGGCAATGTGCCCGATCTCGCTCGGATCCCGGTCTACCAGCAGCTCGACCCTCTCCAGTTCGAGCGTGAAGTCGACCGCTGGAACCAGACCATCGCCGAGGTCGTCGCCAGGCATGGCGCCGAGCTGGTCGACCTCCACGCAGACTGGCGAGAGCTCGCCGAGCATCCCGAGTACGTCGGACGCGACGGCTTCCATCC
>JACCZL010000412.1 GCA_013695975.1 Chloroflexota bacterium | reverse complement strand
GCGACGATCCTGGTCGCGTCGGTCACCCGCCCCTGCTTGTCGAGTGGCACGTTGTAGTCGACGCGGACCAGGACCGTCTTACCCCTCACGTCGAGGTCGCGAACCGACTTCTTCATGCCACCACCAGCGACACCCACGGCCATCAGCATGCGGCTCGGCTCGCTAGCGTGCCCCGGCCATGGCCCCCATCCGGGCACCCACAAAGGCGGTGATGTCGGCCAGGCGGCAGGCGTAGCCCCACTCGTTGTCGTACCACGAGATCACCTTGCAGAAGTCGCCGCCGATCACCAGCGTGTCCATCGCGCTGAAGATCGACGAGTGCTCGTTGCCCTTCAGGTCGCTCGAGACCAGCGGCTCCTCGGTGTAGGCCAGGATGCCCTTCATCGGCCCCTCGGCGGCCTTCTTCATTACCTCGTTGATCTCGTCAACCGACGCCTCCTTCTCGAGCTGCGCGGTGAAGTCGATCACCGAGACCGTCGAGACCGGGACGCGGAAGGCCATGCCAGTGAACCGCCCCTGCAGCTCAGGGATGACCAGCCCAACCGCTCGGGCCGCGCCGGTCGCGGCCGGCACGACGTTCATCGCCGCCGCTCGGGCATCGCGCAGGTCCGTCGTCGCCACGTCGAGCAGCTTCTGCGAGTTGGTGTAGGCGTGGACCGTCGTCAGCAGGCCCTTCTGGATGCCGAAGTTGTCGAACAGCACCTTCGCCACCGGCGCCAGGCCGTTGGTCGTGCAGGAGGCGTTCGAGATGACGTGGTGCCGATCGGGATCGTACTTGTCTTCGTTGACCCCGAGGACGACCGTGATGTCCTCGTTCTTAGCGGGCGCCGAGATAATCACCTTGCGCGCGCCGGCCTCGAGATGGGCCTTGGCCTTGTTGGCGTCGGTGAAGAACCCGGTCGACTCGACCACCAGCTCGACGCCCCACCGCTTCCACGGGATGTTGGCCGGGTCGCGCTCGGCCGAGACCTCGATCTCCTGGCCGTCGATCACGATGCTCGACTCGCGGGCCTCGACGGTCCCATCGTGGGTCCCGTAGTTGGTGTCGTGCTTGAAGAGGTGGGCGTTGGTTTTGGTGTCGAGCAGGTCGTTGATCCCGACCACCTCGACCTCACCCGCGTGGCGCCGCATCAGCGTCTTGAGCGCCTGCCGTCCGATCCGCCCGAACCCGTTGATCCCGACCCTCACCGCCATGTGGTCCTCCTTGACCTAACCTACCCCCAAGCCTCTCCCTACAGAGGAGAGGAGACAGGGGTGGGGTTCCCCGCTCTCCTCTAGGGAAGGGGGCTCGGGGGTTAGGTTATCTCATCCCCCGAGGCCAAACGCCGCGCGGCCGGCGTAGACGCCCGCGACGCCCAACTCCTCCTCGATCCGTAAGAGCTGATTGTACTTGGCGACCCGCTCGCTCCGAGCTGGCGCGCCGGTCTTGATCTGGCCCACGTTGGTCCCGACCGCGAGGTCGGCGATCGTGGTGTCCTCGGTCTCGCCCGAGCGGTGCGACATGATCGCCGTCAGACCCGCCGAGAGGGCCATCCCCACCGCCGCCAACGTCTCGCTGACCGTGCCGATCTGGTTGACCTTGACCAGGATCGAGTTCGCTACTTCCTCGCGGATGCCGCACCGAAGGCGCTCGACATTGGTGACGAAGAGGTCGTCGCCGACGAGCTGGATCCGGCCACCCAGCCGCTGAGTCAGCAGCTTCCAGCCCTCCCAGTCGTCTTCGGCCAACCCGTCCTCGATCGAGACGATCGGATAGGCGCCGACCATCGACTCGTACAGCTCCACCATCTCGGCAGCCGACTTGCTCGTCCCCTCGCGCTCCAGGACGTAGGACCCGTCGCGATACAGCTCGGTCGCCGCCACGTCGAGGGCGAGCACGATGTCAACGCCTGGCGCGTAGCCCGCCGACTCGATCGCCTCGACGATCAGCTCGAGCGGGGCACGGTTGTCGGGCAGACTCGGGGCGAAGCCGCCCTCGTCCCCGATGCCGGTCCCGAGTCCCCGACGACGGAGGACCGCGCGAAGCTGGTGGTAGACCTCGGTTCCCATCCGCAGGGCCTCGCGATAGGTCGGCGCCCCGATCGGCAGGACCATGAACTCCTGAAAATCGGTGCTGTTCTCGGCGTGCTGTCCGCCGTTGAGGATGTTCATCAGCGGCACCGGCAAAACCCGGGCGTTGATGCCGCCGACGTAGCGGTAGAGCGGAATCTCCAGCTCCTCAGCAGCCGCCCGCAGGCATGCCAGCGACACCCCGAGGATCGCGTTGGCCCCGAGCCCACCCTTGTTCGCCGTCCCGTCCAGCATCAGCAGCGTCTCGTCAATCGCCGCCTGCTGGAGGACGTCGTGCCCGCGCAGCGCGCCCGCGATCCGACCGTTGACGTTGCTGACGGCCTGGAGAACACCCTTGCCCCCGTAGGCATTGGCGTCCGCGTCGCGCAGCTCGACCGCTTCGTGGGCGCCGGTCGAAGCGCCAGACGGGACCGCGGCGCGGGCGACTACCCCGCTCTCGAGCCCGACTTCGACTTCGACGGTCGGGTTGCCCCGCGAGTCGAGGATCTGACGGCCACGGACGCTCAGGATCGTGCTCAGGGGAGGGACCTTTCGGCAGTCGCTGGGGGATCTGTGGACGAGGATAGCACAGTAGCCGGGCGCACCCGCAGACTGAGCCCGTCGAGGGCGGTCACGACGACCCGCTCGCCGATTGGCACCGCCTGGCCATCCGCGACCGCCTCCCAGAGGGCCCCGTCGACCCAGATCATGCCGCTCGGGTCGAGGGCGCTTCGCACCCGGCCGACCTGGCCGAGCAGGCCCTCGCGGCCGGTCACCACCGTGCGACGCTGGGCGCGGGCGACGGCTCCGATGGCGAACCCGAAGAAGAGGGCCATGGCCAGGCTGACCCCGGCTACCGCCCACAGCGACAGTGACAGCCAGGGCGCCGCCTCCGGCACGTCGAACAGCAGTAGCGAGCCGAGCACGAACGCCGCGACCCCGCCGACCGTCAGGATCCCGTGGGTCGGGGCAAAGAGGTCGATGCCGAAGAGCAGCAGGGCAAAGCCCATCAGCAGCAGCCCGGCGTAGTTGACTGGGAGGGCGCCCAATGCATAGAACCCGAGCAGAAGGCAGATCCCGCCGACGACGCCGGGCAGGATGCTGCCGGGGTTCGACAGCTCGAGGAACAGCCCCATCGTCCCCAGGCTGAGGAGCAGGTAGGCGATGGTCGGGTCGCTGATCGCATGGAGGAAGGCCTCGACCCAGCTCATCTCGAAGCGGCGGATCGGCGACTGCGCTGTCTGGAGCTGCACGCTGCCGGCGACCGTCTCGACGGTGGTCCCGTCGACCTGGCGCAGGAGGTCGGCCACATCGGTCGCGACGACGTTGACGATCCCCTGGCGGAGCGCCTCTTGCTCGGTGACGTTGACCGCCTCGCGGACGGCCCGCTCGGCCCATTCGGCGTTGCGCCCGCGTCGCTCGGCCAGACTCCGCAGATAGGCGGCCGCGTCGTTGGTGATCTTGGCCCGCATCTCCTCGGAGAGCTTGGTCTCGGCCCCACCCTCGCCGACCGCGACCGGCGTGGCCGATCCGATGTTCGTGTTCGGCGCCATCGCCGCCAGATGCGCCGCGTACGTGATGTAGACGCCGGCTGAGGCGGCCCGCCCGCCGGGCGGACTGACGTAGACGATCACCGGCACCCGCGAGGCGAGAATCCGCTGGACGATCTGGCGCATCGAGCTGTCCAGCCCGCCCGGCGTGTCCAACTCGACCACCAACACCACCGCTCCATCCCGCTCAGAGCGGTCGATCGCCCGGCTCACGGAGCCGGCCAGCGTCGGGTTGACGACGCCGCGAGCGGCGAATACGTCGACCTCGCCCACCGCCGACTGCGCCCGAGCGCCCTCGACCAGTCCGAGCAGGCCGACCGCCATCACGACGAGGCAGAGCAGATACCGCATGACGCCGATCGCCCCCAGCGGGCGCCTCCCACAGTCATTCTACCGCTCCCCCACCCACTACGGGTTGAACGAAACTGTGCCCAAAGGACGGGGTCGCGGTCGTTGTCCGATCGCGGCCTCACTGGTACAGTTAACTGACCGTTTAGACGGGTCGGCCGCGCCCGGACCCGCCTCCACCGAAACCTGACTGGCCGCTCGTCAAGAGCGCCGGGGCCGATAGGTGGGGCGGAGCATCCGGGCGGTCCGTGCCGCTACTCCGCCGCTGATTCCCGAGGCGGCGCCTCACTCGGACCGGGCAGATACCGCCGCATGCGCTCGACGTCTGCGGCCCTGACGTCGGCCGAGTCCAACCGTCCCTCCGCGTCGACCAGTGTTGCCAGCACGGCGGGTCCCCGCCGGTCGGCTCGTCTGGTGGTTGACAAGTCGTCTGTTCGTCCATTCGCCTGCCCTCCCGTGCACGGACCCACGGCAGGGTCCGTGCCTCGGCCGTAGCGACGGTCTGCTACCATCCGTGCGTGAACGACACATCCCCACTCGACATGGGGCCAAACCCGACCACGCTCCTGCTGGTGCGCCATGCCGAGACCAACGACAACGTCGTCCTGCGGCTGTCCGGCTGGACTGACGCCGACCTGAGCGCGCGCGGCGAGGCCCAGGTCGAGCTCGTCGCCGATCACGTCAACCGCGCCCACGGGCACACCGCGGCCATCTACTCGAGCCCTCTCGTGCGGGCCCGACGGACCGCCGAGGCGATCGGAGCGCTGACCGGTCACGAGCCGATCTTGCTCGACGATCTCCGCGAGATGTACTTCGGCGAGATGGACGGTCGCCCCTTCGAAGAGCTCAGGACTGCCTATGCCGATCTGCTGGCGGGCGACGAAGACGCCGAGCGGGACGACTTCGTCTGGCCGAGCGGTGAGTCCCGGAGCGGCTTCAGCGAGCGGGTCCGGCGGGTCGTCGATCGGATCGCCCAGGCCCATCCCGGCCAGGCTGTGACCGTGGTCACCCACGGCGGGGTGATCGCCGTCTTCCTGACGATCCTCCACGGTGAGTCGGCCGCCCGTTGGCGCAAATGGGTCGTCCCGAACGCGAGCCTGACCGAGATCGCCTGGGACCCCGCGACCGAGATCGGTCAGGTCCTCCGCCACGGCGACGCGGCCCACCTCGCCGCGCTGACCGCCGAAGAGACCGGGAGCCGACCGTGATCGTCGTCATGCAGCAGCGGGCCGAAGAGGCGGCAACGGCCCGCGTCGTCCGTCGGATCGAGGCCGCCAGGCTCGGGGCTTACGTCTTCCACGGTGAGGAGCGGAACGTCATCGCCGTCCTCCCCGCGGCGGCCAGCGCGGGCCCACTCGACGCAGACGAGGCCCTCCGCGACGAGCTCCAGGCGCTGCCTGGCGTCGAGCGCGTCGACTGGACGACCCGACCGTTCAAGCTCGCCAGTCGCGAGGTCCGCCCAGCCGGAACCCAGTTCGCGCTCGGCGAGGCTCGGGTCGGAGCAGGCGTCGTCGTGTTCGCCGGCAGCTCGCGTCCGCGCTCTGCCCAGGAGCTGGTGGCCCTGGGCCGCGCGGCCCGCGCGGCGGGCGCCCAGGCGTTCTGGGCCGGACGGGGTGATGGCGGCGAGCTGCGCCACGACCTCGTGTCCGCGCTCGACGAGCTTCGCGCCGAGGTCGGCCTGCCAGTCGTCGTCGACGTCTGGGAGCCGGTCGAGGTCGATCGCCTCAGCCGCCACGCGGACGCCCTCCAGGTGCCTGGCCAGCAGATGCAGAACTTTCCCCTGGTCAAGGAGGCCGGCCAGGGCGACCGCCCAGTCTTCCTTTGCCGCGGACCGTCGGCGACGGTCGAGGAGTGGCTGATGGTCGCCGAGCGGGCCCTCAAGGCCGGCAACATGCGCCTCGCCCTCTGCGAGCAGGGCATCCGCACGTTCGAGCCATCGGTCCGCGCCACCCTCGACTTTAGCGCGATCGCCGTCGCCAAGCGTCTGAGTCACCTCCCGATCCTGGCCAACCCGAGCCTACCGGCCGATCACTGGGAGATCGTGCCCGATCTTTCCCTGGCGGCGATCGCCGCCGGCGCAGATGGCCTCCTCGTCGACGTCCACCTCGGCGAAGCCGACGAGGCCAGCGCCGGCCCCCAATCACTGCCGATCGCCGAGCTGACCACACTCATCCCGCGCCTCGTCGCGACCCGGGCCGCCCTCAATCGCCGCACAGCCTGAGCACGCGTTTCGGCTCACCCGACCCCTGAGACAGCAGCCCGGCGTTCAACTTCCTGAAGACGACGCCCCGGCTCGTCGTTGCCGCGATCAGCTGCGCCCTCGACGAAGACCCTTTGACACCGGCGGGGGCGCGGACTTATCGTATTGGTGGAAAGCTCGGACGTACCGGCGACGACGGCTCGTCGGCCGTGCGAGGAAGGACAGCGATGCGAAGGATTCTGGGTTCGTTCACGGCGATTGGCCTCGCGGCGGTACTGTTGGCGTCGCCGGTGGGCTCCGCGCTTGCCGGCATTCTCCAACAGTCGGCCTGCAACGGCCTGCCTGCGACGATCGATCGATCCGGGAGCGGAACCGGCGGTGGGACGATCACCGGTACCGGCGGCAACGACGTGATCGTCGGCAGCCCGGGCCCCGACACGATCAACGCCGGCAACGGTAACGACACCGTCTGCAGCGGTGGCGGCCCTGACCGGGTCGACGGCGGCGCCGGCAACGACACCCTCTTCGGCGAGGACGGTAACGACACTATCTTCGGTGGCGCCGGCAACGACACCATCAATGGCGGCCCTGGCAACGACCGGCTCGAGGGCGGGGCCGGTAACGACACGATCTTCGGCGCCAGCGGCGATGACACCCTACTTGGCGGCGCCAACGACGACACGCTCAACGGCGGCCTGGACACGGACAACTGCCAGGGCCAGGCGGGGGCGGACACCACGATCGACTGCGAGAGCGGTAGCCCGTAAACAACGGAGGCCCTCTCGACGGGAGTCGGCGTCAGACCACCTGTCGCCGGCCGGCCTCACTCGAGCGAGATAGCGCAGCCTGTGAGCGCGGGGGGCAGTGATGCCCCCCGCTTTCGCGCCCCCTGTCGGCCTACCTGTCGGGGGCCCAAAACTGGTAAAATCTGTACGTGAGAGAGCCCATGTTGGCGCGGTCGACTGGATCGCGCCTGTTCGGGGTAGTCGACACGCTCTCGGCGGGCTATCGGATCGTCAACCGTCGCCCTTGGCTGGTGCTCGGGCCAGTGGCGCTGGACCTGTTCCTCTGGTTCGGCCCGCGCGTCTCGGTCGCTCCACTCATCGGGCCACTTCTCGCACGGCCTGACCTGGCGCGCGGCCTCGGGCCGAACGACGCACAGGCCTTCGAGGCGA
>JACCZL010000403.1 GCA_013695975.1 Chloroflexota bacterium | reverse complement strand
GACCTCGACTTTCGACAGGTCGACCGAAACGTGGCTCAGCACGAGCCCTGGGGTGCGAAGTATGAGCACACGTCGGACTTCGTCCAGATAGGCGCTGAACAGGAGGAAGGCCGCCAGTGCCGCCGAGGCGATCGCATAGCCTTTCGTGAGCGCCTTGGTCGTGTTGCCGACCGCGTCCAGGGCGTCCGTGATGTGGCGAGTTGACTCGGGAGCGTCCGACATCTCGGCGATGCCACCGGCGTTGTCCGTGATCGGACCGAAAGTATCCATGGCCAGGATGTAGGCGACCGTCGTGAGCATCCCCATCGTCGCGACGGCCGTTCCGTAGAGACCTCCGCTCTCGATACCGCTCGCGCTGCCAAACGCATAGCTCAGGAGCAGCGCGATGGCGATCACGATGGCGGTCGGTCCGGTCGTCTCCAGCCCGACCGCGAAGCCGGCGATGATGTTGGTCGCCGGGCCGGTCTTGGACGCACGCGCAATCTCCTGCACGGGCCGCCAGGAGCCGGCGGTGTAGTACTGGGTGAGATAAACAAAGGCCACGCTGGTCCCAAGACCGACCATCCCGCAGGCCACCAGCCACCAGCTCTCGAGCATGTTCATCGTCACGAAGGTGATCCCGATCGCGGACAGGACCGTCATCGTCCAGTAGCCACGATCGAGCGCACGCATTGGATCGCGAATTTCGCCGATGCTGACCGCGTAGATGCCAGCGATCGAGGCCAGCAGTCCCACCGCGCGGACGACCAGCGGAAAGAGAATCCAGGCTGGATTGGGATTGCCAGCCGCCACAGTGCTGGCATACACGGCTACTCCCAGGATCATCGCGCCGATGTTTTCGGCGGCCGTCGACTCGAAGAGGTCCGCGCCACGCCCTGCGCAATCGCCGACGTTGTCGCCGACCAGGTCGGCGATGACAGCGGCGTTGCGCGGGTCGTCCTCCGGGATGCCCGCCTCGACCTTCCCAACAAGGTCTGCGCCAACGTCGGCGGCCTTGGTGTAGATGCCGCCGCCGAGCTGAGCGAACAGCGCCACGAAACTCGCGCCGAACCCGAAGCCGACGATCAGGAAGGGCGCCGACGCCGGATCGGTGAAACCGCCGTAGGCCCAGAAGATCGCGTACACCCCGAGCAAGCTCAACGCCACGACCAGCAAGCCAGAGACGGCGCCACCGCGAAGAGCCACCGTAATCGCCTCGGTCAGGCTCCGTCGCGCCGCCGCGGCGGTGCGTAAGTTTGCCTGGACGGCGATCCACATCCCGATGAACCCCGAGACGGCCGAACACGCCGCTCCCACGAGAAACGCGACCGAGGTCCGCCAGGCGATGCCGAAATCGTTCTGGAGGACTCCCAGCAGCACCCCGATCAACGCCGCCGCCACGATCGACAGCATGCCAATCGTCCGGTACTGGCGATTCAAGAACGCCATTGCGCCCTCGAAAATCGCGGCCGCCACTTCCTGCATCGCGGGCGTGCCCTTGTCACGTGACAGCACGTCGCGAGCGAAGATAAAGGCGAACACGACGGCAACGAGGCCGGACACAGGCACCAGCCAGAGAATATTCATCCTCGGTTCTCCTTTGAAACCCGATGCGCTGGAACGTGATGAGCAACGCTTCGCCGCGTCAAGCGCCGTTCCCGAGCCCTTCGGTCGCGCGCCGTCGTACGTTCGGTTGGCTTGCCCACTGCTGAACCCCGACTGACATAGGCCGCGAACGACTCCACGACTTCAACAGCTACCCACCATGCCGGGGACCAATGAGGGGTACGCTCCGGTGGCCGTGCCAAACCCGGGTCGAAGAGGGGAGTGGCCGCGACAAGGATACCCCGCGGGTGACCGCCACCCGAGGCAATCGGGCCAGCAGCTTGGCATTTTACTGGCCGTCTCCTGAACGGGTCAAGGCGCACCAGTCGATTCTTTGCTCCGGCCGCCGTTGGATTGTTTGAGGGGGTTCGGCCCCAGCAGCAAGGTCAGCAGCGCCATTCTCACGTAAAGCCCGTTTTCGGCCTGGCGGAAGCAGGCGACCCGTCGGTCGCTTTCGATGCCCATGGGCAGCTCGGGGCCGCGCGGGAGCGGATGCAACACGATCGCTCCAGGCTTCATGCTCGCGAGCAGCTCGGCGTCGACACCGTAGCTCCGCGGGGCCGGCTCGAAGCGCTGGGCCAGGGCCATCCGATCGCTGTGCGCCCGCGTCAGGTACACGACGTCGGCCATCGGGGCGACCGCTGCCAGATCATCGGTCTCGTCGAACGCCGCTCCCGCTGTCTCGAGTCGCTCTCGCACCCCCGATCGGAGACGGAGCGTCTCCGGCGAGATAAAGCGCAGCCGCACCCCGGGGAGCTTCGCCAGCAGCTCGGCCAACGAGTTGACCGAACGCTCGTAGGTCAGGTCGCCCACAAACGCGATCTCGAGGTCATCGAGCCGTCCCAGCTCGCGCAAGATCGTGTAGGCGTCGAGCAGCGCTTGGGTCGGATGCTCTCCGTCCCCGTCGCCGGCGTTGATGACGGGCACGCTGGAGACCGTCGCCGCGCGCCGCGCCCCACCTTCCTCGTGGTAACGAATCAGCAAGAGATCGTAGCCGTAGGAACAGAGCACTCGGACGCGATCTTCGAGCGGCTCGTCGTCGCGCTGTCGATCCTCACGAGAGACCTCCAGACCACTGGCAGTCCCGCCCAACAGGGTCATCGCGCTCTCGAAGGACAGGCGGGTCCGAGTGCTGGGTTGGTAGAAAAGCTGGAGTAACCTCCGCCCGGTGAGCAGGCGTGAGTCGCCCAGAGCGTGGATCTGGCGCATCAGGTCGGCTCGAGGAAACAACTCCTGAAGCAGCCACTCGGCCGAGAACTGCCGGCCCTCGAGGACATGGCGGAGCGGGGCGGCACCGGTGTCGAAGTGCATGGCGTCTGCATAGTACCCGAACGGCATGCCCGCGGAGCTCGGGCTGGATAGTGGACTCGCCCGTCCTCTGATGGGCCCGTTCCGTCGTTACATGGTCAGACGATTGGGCGCGTGGCCAGATCGCAGGATTTGGCCCAGCTACAAAGGAACTTCGTGACGATGATCGCCGAAGCGCCGACGGACAACGTCCTCGCTGAGATCCAGGCCATAAACAAAAGCTTCACCGAAACCCTTCGCCTCGAGCCGCTGCTCGAACGGATCATCGAAGCCGGCATGCGGCTGGCCGGCGGAGACAGTGGTTCGATCATGCTGTTGTCCGATGATGGCCGTGAGCTGGTAGTGGCCGCCGCGGTGGGGAGTCGGTCGACCGCGATCATCGGCAGTCGTCAGCCGATCGGGACCAGCATCGCCGGCAAGGCGATCCAAACCAACTCCCATGTCCTGGTAACCGGCATGGCGAACGGCGATGGCGGGCACCTCTCGGACCATCCGCGGGAGCTCGGCTGGGGTCTCGTCCTGCCCCTTCGCGTGAGCGGCAGACTGCTCGGCGTGCTCAACGTCAATACGGGAGTGCTCCACGAAGAGTTGCCTCGCGAACGGGTGAGTTGGCTGAGCATGCTCGCGTCTCAGTCGGCGATCATGATTGAGGTCGGGCGCCTGTACCAGGACCTCGACCGCAAAGAAGAGCGCCTGGAGCTGTTCGTCGACCGATTCCTGCGCATGCAGGCTGAAGCTCGGGACACATCCGCGGGCTCGAAGAGCGCCTACTCCAGCAATGCCGATGGGGTACGACGGACTCTCGACGCGGCCGGCAAGGGTGGCTCGATCGCTCGCAGCGGGGTGGCCGCGGACCTATCAGAGCGCCTATCCGCACGGGAGCTGGAGGTTCTCGCCCTGATCGTGGAGGGCCTCACCAACAAGGAGATCGCGGGCCGACTGTACCTCAGTCCAGACACCGTCAAAAATCACGTCGTCCACATCATCCAAAAGCTGGGCGTCGGCGACCGCACCCAGGCCGCCGTCGCAGCAGTGCGCGGAGGGCTTCTCGACTAGCAAACAGGCTGGCGTCCCAGATTTTGACGAACCCAGCAGGAGGGTGTGCTATCCTCTGGGGGCAGGCCCCTCCCAATCGGCCGAGGTTTTCGTGCCCGCCAGCCCCGCTGCCCCAATCCAGACCGCCGCCGACCAGGGCGCTGAGGCCAACCCCTGGACGGCGCGCGTCGTGGCCCTCGTCGTCGCAACGGTGGTGCTGGGACTCTTGAGCTTATTCCTCTGGGGCCTCGGCAAACGGTCGCTCGGCACCGTCGGGACCGCGCCGGTCGCGGCGCGACCGGCGCCTGCCTTCACCCTCCCACTCTTCGACGGTGGCACGTTCGAGCTCGCCCAGGCGAGCGGCAAACCACTCTTGATCAACTTCTGGGCGTCGTGGTGCGTGCCCTGCGAAGACGAGGCCGCGGCGCTCGAGCGTGGATCTCGACGATACACCGGCCGGGTGGCGTTCCTGGGGATCGACGTGCAAGATACCGAGCCAAACGCCCGAGCGTTCCTGCGGCGGTTCGGCGTGACCTATCCGAACGGTCGAGATGCCAGCGGTGACATCGCGGTCGAGTACGGAATGAGCGGCGTGCCGGAAACCTACCTGATCGATCGCGACGGTCGCCTGGCCCACAAGTGGCAGGGGCCGCTCGACGATGCGCGTCTCGACGCCCTGCTGGAGCCGCTACTCGAGTGATCGAGGCGCCGAACATGATCGGCTGGGGTGTAGCGTTCCTGGCCGGCCTGCTGTCGTTCCTCTCGCCGTGCGTAGCGCCGATCGTTCCCGGTTACCTGTCGCTAGTTTCGGGAGCGGCGATCGGACCCGGCGGCACGGACAGGCGGCAGACCGAGCGAGTCACCATCGCCGGCAGCCTATTCGTTCTCGGGTTCTCGTTCGTGTTCGTCGTGCTGGGCGCGACGGCCGGCGCCCTTGGCGGGCTCCTCGGGGGCGGGCGGACGCTGCTCAGCCAGATCTCTGGGGTGGTGATGATCGCGATGGGGCTGGTCGTGCTCGGAGCGATTCGGGCCCCGATGCTCTACCGCGAGCGGAGAGTGCTCCCGATCGATCGTCCCTATGGTCCGATCGGGGCGGTCCTGGTCGGGATGGCGTTCGGCCTGGGCTGGACGCCCTGCATCGGGCCGGTACTGGCGTCGATCCTGCTGTACGCGGGCGCGGCTGAGACGGCGCGGGATGGTGGACTGCTGCTGCTGGCATATTCGCTGGGGCTCGGCCTCCCCTTCGTCGGCGCCGGGCTGGCGATCAGCCGCGGCCTGAGCGCGATGAAACACCTCAAACACCATCTCGCTACGCTCAATCTAGTGAGCGGGCTGCTCCTGATCGCTCTTGGCGCACTCTTTCTGACCAATCAGGCCTCCTACCTGGCCTACATGAACGTGGCGGCCCAGCGGCTCGTCGAGTCCGTCATACGGTAATCCGATAGGGTGGACGCGACTGACCTGCTCCTGGTCGGCATGCGCTGGCTGCACGCCGTCGCCGCGGTCGCCTGGATCGGAGCCGTCATCTTCGAGCTTATCGCGCTCGGTCCGGCCTTCAACGGGGCCGTCCCCCATGAGGCGCAAAGACGCATCGACACGGCGACCCGGGAGATCGTTCAGTCGTCGCTGGTAGTCTTCTTGCTGTCGGGCGCCATCCTGACCTTTGAGCGACTCTCGTACAACGTGGTCGGGACGGGCTACGTTTCGCTGCTCGGACTGAAGATCGTGCTGGCCATCGCGATGTTCCAGATCGCCTTTAGGTCGCGCCGGGCCGACCCCGAGCGGCGCACTGCCGGCTCCCGGTGGGTAGTCGGCCTGGGGATCACGATCCTCTTTCTAGCGGCGCTGCTCAAGTCGATCTTTGAGCGCTCGCTGGTCCCATGAGGATCCTCGCCCCCAGAATCCCGGAGCTGCCGGCGGTGACCTCGTCGACCGGGCATTCAGCTACGGCGGCCGCTCCGGTTCCAGCTCGTTCCAGAGCCGCTTTACGGCAACGGCACTGACTTCATAGTCGAAGCCGCGACGTTGAAGGAAGGCGCCAAGGCGCTGACGGAAGGTCCGCTCGTCGAGGCCGCGCAAGGTTCGGGCGCGCTTTGCCGCCGCCTGGTAGGCGCTCTCCGCCTCGTCGCCCAGCTCGGCGAGAGCCTCTCCAGCCTGCTCTGAGGTCAGCCCCTTCTGCCGCAGCTCCAGCTTGAGCAGCCGCGCCCCCCGCGGGCGGTGGGTCTGCCGCTGCTCGATCCAGAATTGGGCAAACGCCGTGTCGTCGAGTAGGCGGTACTCCCGCAGCTTCTCGATCGCCCGGTCGATCAGTTCACCGGGATGCCCGTGCTCGGCGAGCCGTCGCCGCACCTCCTGCTCGCTACGCGGCCGTGCGGCCAGGAATCGGAGGGCCGCGTCGTAGCAGCGGGCCGCCTGGTCCTTCGACAGCAGCTCGGCCCGCTGCGCCTCGGAAAGCGGCTCGCCCACCCGCAGACCAACCGCCACCTCGCTCTCCAGGCTAAAGGCGTAGCGACCGTCCAGAAAAACGTTGCACCGCTTCCCACCCCGCCGCCGCTGCGGCTCGACGGCCGTGACGACGCCTTCGAGCATACCAGCTACAGGCTTCCCGAGCGCTGATGCCGCATTGCGCGCC
>JACCZL010000401.1 GCA_013695975.1 Chloroflexota bacterium | reverse complement strand
GTGCAGCGAGGTCACCCGCGCGGCCGCCAGGAGCCGCACCTCGAGCGCCTCACGGTCGAGCGGCTTGGTCAGGTAGTCGTCCGCGCCCGCCTGCATGCCGGCTAGGAAGTCCTGCTTCTCCTCGAGCGAGGTCAGGAGGATGAAATAGGTGTAGTTGGCGCCGCCGTGGGCCCGTAGACGGCGGCACAGGTCGGGACCCTCGAGCCGCGGCATGATCCAGTCGCTGATGATCACGTCGGCGCCGAAGTCCTGGAAGACCTCCCAGGCCTCTTGCCCATCGGATGCGATCAGGTACTCGTGACCGAGGTCTTCGACGACGCTCTGGATCATCATGCGATACAGGGTGCTGTCTTCGGCGATGAGAATCTTCATGCTGGAACTCCCATACCCACAGTCTCGAGCGGCGCCCGCGCCCGCTGGAGGGCACCCTCGAGCGCCGCGATCAGCGGACCGGCCTCGTCCATGACGCCGGCCTGCCCGAGGCGCTCGAGCCGTGACGCCAGGTCCTGCACCTGGCGCGCCCCGAAGGTCCCGGCGTCCCCTTTCAGCTTGTGCGCCGCCGCTCCCAGGCCGCGCGGATCATTCCGCGCGGCAGCCTCGCGGATCGTGGCCAGGTGGCCCGGCGCCTCCTGCAGGAATCTGGCGACGAGCTCCGCGACGAAATTCGGCCGACCTGGAACCGCGAACCGGCGCAGATCGGCCAATACGGTCTCGTCGAGGACCCCGTTCGCGTGGTCGGTGGTCGGTGACCGCGGGTCAGAAGAGGCAGTCTTCTGGCCACCGACCGTTGACGACAGGGCGTTGCTCGCCGGGGCCCAGCGACGGAGCACCGCGTCGAGCTCGTCGATACGAACGGGCTTGGCGACGTAGTCGTCCATGCCCGCCGCGAGGCAATCCTCGCGCGCGCCGGCCATGGCATGGGCGGTCATCGCGATGATCGGCGTGCGACGGGCCGGGCCCGACCCACCGCCATGCGCCTCGCGCCGCCGCAGCTCCCTGGTCGCCTCGTAGCCGTCCATGTCCGGCATCTGACAGTCCATGAGCACCGCAGCGTAGGGAGCGCCCCGTAGCGCCGTCAGCGCCTCGAGACCGTTGCCGACCACGTCGGGGCGGTAGCCGAGCTTCTCGAGCATCCCACGAGCGACCTGCCGATTGACCTCCGAATCCTCGACCACCAGGATGGGGATACCGGGGATGCCGGCCTCGCCGAGGCTCGGTTGGCGCGGGGGTCGGGAGGCGGTGGGCGCTACTTTCGGACGGCGCCCCGGCGATTCGGCCACGACCCTCGCCAGGATGTCGAAGAGTCGTGCCTGGCGCACCGGCTTGGTCAGGCAGGCCGCGACGCGGGCCGCGCGCGCTTCCTCCCGCTCGCCGATCTGTCCGAGCGAGGTCAGGATGACGACCCGGGTGCGACGAAGCACGGCGTCCGCGGCGATCGACTTGGCCAGCTCCAGCCCGTCCATCTCGGGCATCTGCATGTCGAGGATCGCCAGATCGAAGGGGAGGCCGGCCGCCGCGGCCATCCCCAGCAGCTCGAGGGCCTGCACGCCGCCCTCAGCGGACTCGCTCACCATCTCCCAGGACGCCACTTGCTCCTGGAGTATGGCCCGATTGGTCCTGTTGTCGTCGACGATCAGCACGCGCAGGCCGGCGAGCCCACGGGGTGGGATCGGCGCGGCGACGGCGTCGACCGGCGCCTTTGCCAGGCACGCGGTAAACCAGAAGGTGCTCCCCCGCCGCGGCTCACTTTCGACGCCAATCTCGCCGTCCATCAGCTCGGCCAGCCGCCTAGAGATGGCCAGACCCAGGCCTGTCCCGCCGTACTGGCGGGTGGTCGAGCCGTCGGCCTGGGTGAACGGCGCAAACAGCCGTCCGCGCAGCTCGGGCGTGATCCCGATACCGGTGTCGACGACCTCGAAGCGGACAACCACGTCGTCTGGCGTCTCCGTGAGCAGCTTCGCCCGCACGACGACCTCGCCAGTCTTCGTGAACTTGACGGCGTTGCCGACCAGATTGGTCAGGATCTGGCGGAGGCGACCCGGATCACCGCAAAGGGCGCGCGGGACGTCGCGATGGATGATCGAGGCCAGCTCGAGCCCCTTGCCATGGGCGCGCTCGGCGAGCAGCCCAGCCACATCCTCGACGATCTCGCGCAGGTCGACATCAACCGCTTCGAGCTCGAGCTTGCCGGCCTGGATCTTCGAGAAATCGAGGATGTCGTCGATGATCAGCAACAGCGCCTCGCCCGAGCGGCGGACGACGTCGGCGTAGTCCCGCTGTCGCGGCGTGAGGTCGGTGTCGAGCAGCAGCCCGGTCATGCCGATGACGCCGTTCATCGGCGTGCGGATCTCGTGGCTCATGGTGGCCAGGAATTCGGACTTAACGCGGGCGGCGGTCTCCGCGGCGTCGCGCGCGGCGGCTTCGGCCTGGATAGCGGTCTCGAGCTGCGCGGTCCGATCGAGGACGCGCTGCTCGAGATCGGCGCTCAGTGCCCGAACCTCCGCCTGAGCCCGCTCGCGTTCCGCCGTGCGGGCGGTCAGGCGGTCGCGCATCGTGCCGAAGACGGAGGCCAGGCGCGCCACCTCAGTGACACGACTCCGTGGCAGCGGGGCCGCGATGTCACCGGTCGCCAGCCGATCGGCGGCGCCGGCCAGGGCCGCGAGGGGCGCGGCCAGCCAGCCGGCCGCCACCGATCCGCCGATGGCAGCCAGACCGATCGCCAGCAGCAGCAGCGCGAAGGCCAGATCGCGCCCAGTTCGCGTGCTTGCGAGGGCATCGGCAGCGGCTCGCTCGACGACCACACCCCAGCCCGACCCCGGCACTCGGGCGTAGCCGGCGAGCCGCTCCTCCCCCTCATTCCAATAGCTGAGCGAACCGGCAGCTCCAGGCGAGGCAAGGAGGGCGGCAATCGGCAAATCGGCCGAAAGGTCGGTGAATGCGCTCACCAGGGATGGGTCAGGATGGGCGATGACATGACCGCTGCGTCGACCAGGTAGGACCCGCCACCTGGATTGACGTTCGCGCGGGCGAGCCGTTCGGCCACGCGTGCCGAGTCGAGCACCCCGACGACGAATCCGTCGAACCGACCATCCGGTCCACGGACCGGCTCTCCGAGCGCAAAGACCGGCCGATGGAAGATCGGCGACTGGAGGATCTCGAGCGCGGGCCCGTTTGCCTGTCGGGCGTCCTCATAGACCCGCTGGCCGGCGACCCGGATGGGAGGGCGACCGTCGCCTCGCGCGATCCCATTCCCATCGGCGTCAAACGTGTTGAAGGTGAGCATGTTCGGATAAATCGCGCCGAGCCCGAGCACCGCCGCTCGCTGCGACTCAACCGGCAAGCGCAAGAGATCCGGCTGCGCGGCCAGCGCGGCGACGGCCGCGCGGTGGAGCTCGATGTAGTCGGCGACGTCTTCGACAAGGTTCGCCGCTAGAGTTTGCTGCTCCACCAGGACCTCCGCCCTGACCAGATGCTCCTCCTGCTGCACCTCGAGACCCGCTACCGCGATCAGGGGCAGGGCGGCGGCGACGGCGAGGGCACACGCCAGCCGCGTCCGCAGCGAGGCCGGGTCCAAGCGGAGCAGGCGGGAATTGAGCCAGGGCAGGAGGCCGACCACGGCGCCAAGCTCGCCGTAGAAGACGATACCGATCCAGGCGCTGTTGGGCACCGACACGGCC
Source organism: Chloroflexota bacterium (assembly GCA_013695975.1). Taxonomy (GTDB): domain Bacteria; phylum Chloroflexota; class UBA6077; order UBA6077; family JACCZL01; genus JACCZL01. Next base: position 1,544 of record JACCZL010000401.1, on the reverse strand, counting down.
AGGAGCTGAAAGAAGAACGCGCCGGCGAGCAGTGGATGGGCGAGCCGGACAGCCGCCCGCGGGGGCGTCGGCAGGAGCTGGACCGCGAGGACGGCGAGCCCACCGCAGAGGAAGGCCAGACCGTACCACAGCAAAAAGGGACGAACGGAATCGTACAGTGACGAGCCGAACTGACCGGGCCAGACCAGGGTAATCACGCCGTGGACCGTGGCGCCGACCCCTAGCAGCACGGCAATGAGATCGCGTGCATGCTCAGACGGGCGGGAAGAGGGTCGAGGTACGAGCGCCGCGAGGGCAGTGCCAGCGCCAACGACGCCGTAGAACGCGACCGCGTTCCAGAGATCGGTGGCGACGAAGCCGATTGCCAGGAGGAGCAGGGCGGCGCCGACGAAGACGTGTGCGACGACTGCCAACAAGCGGCCCAAGTCGAGTGCGGCGACAAGGAGCAACCCGGTCCCGCCCAGCAGAAACGCGGCTCCCCATGCGGGGAGGTGTAGGCGAAGCGTTGCGTAGGCCGGGGAGCCGAACTGATGCGGCGCCACGAGCATCAGCGCCCCGACGGTGGCGCAGAATGCTCCGATCGCCCAGCGCAGCATGTCGATCCTCAGGTCACGCACTCGAGACGCTCCTTCTCGTCGTCAAACCCGCCGTCAGCCGGCCACGCTCGCCCAGAGCGAGGCAGCATGTGTCGGCGGTCCTCCGAGCCTCCTGGGATAACGTCGCCGCGCCTGTTCGGGGGACGAGTCGCGACGATCGGTCGCCGACTCGAAACCCTGAAGCCCGACGAGCGAGTCGGAGGGCGGTATCATCTTCGACATGGACGAGCGATCTGGCTGGCGCTGCCCGCTCTGTGGGGCGGTGGTGGCCAGTGGCGCCGAGCATATCAAGCGTGAGCACGCCATCAGCGGCTCGCAGGACCGCCTAGGGCTCCGCCGGGCACCCCGACCAGTCCGCGAAGGGGATGACCCGGCGGCTCGGCCCGGACGAGCGCGAGCGGGCCGTCGGCCGCGCCGGCCGGACACGGGGGCGATGCACGAACCGCCCATGGGGCCGCCAGCCCGGCCCGCGCCGCTGCCTCGCGAGGCCGCGGTGCTCCGGCTCGTCTGCGAGAGCCTGGACGGGATCGACCCTGCCCAGCTCCAGACCAGGCTCGCCGAGCTCCAGGGTGTCGAGTCAGCGGCAATCGACCTCTACGAGCGGACCGTCGACCTCTATCTCGACCGCCGCCGCGCGGCGCCGCCCCACCTGGTCACGCTCGCGACCGAGCGCGTCGGCCTACCAGTCGTCGCGGCCGAGCTCCACCGCGCCCCGCCCAGCGGCGCCAGGCTCGGGCCAAGCACGCTGCTGTTCGTCGTCCGGTAGGCGGCTCACCTAACCTCAGCCCTAGCCCTCCCCCTGCGCATGGAGCTACGTTGGTGGCGTGACTGAGAAGGTCGAATGTTGGCGCCCCTCTCCCCTTCGCATGGAGCTACGTCGAGTTCTTCACTATCGACTGAGCGGCTCGGGGTTCGTAGGCGGGGGGCTCGTCCCCACGCTGGCCCCAA
>JACCZL010000358.1 GCA_013695975.1 Chloroflexota bacterium | reverse complement strand
CGGGATAGACGATCGACTGGACCGAGAGGGATGGCGTCGAGAACGATACCTGCACCGTCGCGGTGGCCGTCCCGGTCGCCGTGACCCGCAAGGTCACCCCCGCCAGCGGGTCGGTGTAGGACTCGCCGTTCACCAACGGGGCATCGTTGAAGTCCGCGCTCCCCGACGAGGAGCCCGGCTGGGTGTCGACGAGGTGACTATCGCCGCCGCCGCCCCCCCCGGAGAAGTCCGGCGGGCAATAGGCGGTGCAGAAGGGCGTTGTCCCTGACGTGTGGACCAGGACGCCACTTCCGTAATCTGGGCGGCCGGTCAGGAAGGCGTTCCAGGCGCTGGTCGGCTTGCGGTACTCAAGGTAGTAGTGGCCGTTGACCGCGCCGCTGGCGTCACGGGTGCGCGGGATCTTCAGTACCCTCACGCCACTGCCGGCCGCCTCGTAGGCCCCGATCGGGTAGGACCCCTCGGACGACACGGCCTGCGATCGGCCGCCGCCGAGCCAGGTCAGAATGTCCTTGTGGACGGCGTTGAAGTGGCCGTAGCCGGCGGTGTTGCCCATCAAGTCGGAGGGGTCGCCGTACTCGTTGCTGCTGCAGCCACCGCTGCCGACTCCCACGCTACCACATTCGAGGGCGTTGGCGTGCCAGACTCCGAGGTTGTGGCCGTACTCGTGGAGAGCGACCCCGCTGACGTCGCCGTTGAGCGCGGTCGCGCCGAGCCCGGCATTGAAAATCAAGGCCACCGAGAGCTGCTGGTCCGCGCCGTCGTAGCTGCCGACGTTCTGCGTGCGGACCGTGCCCGAGCCGCCGCCACCGCAGGCAGCGTGGTTCCAGGAGATGACCACCCGGTCGTAGCTCCCGTAATTCACGTTCGAATCGGCCGCCTTCAGCGCCTGGTCGCGGACCGTGTAGAAGTCGCAGGTCGCCGAAGCCAGCGTGTAGGGGCCATAGACGTCGGCGGCGGTGCCTTCGGCGCCAGACTTGCCGACGATCGTCGTCTGCCCGTATGAGGACTCGAGGAAGAAGCTGCGCGCGCTCTTCGGATTCGAGGACGGGAAGAAGATGCTGGCGGTGTTGTCCTTGTTGGCGTACGGGTGAGTCCCGACGCCAGGGGCGCTCGCCAGGATGATCGCCGTCCGCTGGGCTCCGGTCGGTCCGACCCCCGAAGCGGCGCTCGTGACCGAGACCTGGTCGGCGACGACGGTCGGCTCGCCGGCGAGGGCGATCCCCTCGACCCGAACCTCGTCGCCAGGCTTGACGTTCTTCAGCGTCCTGCCGAAGCGGAGCGGCCGCTCGCGCCCGTTGTTGATCAGCCTGATGTCGTACTCGCCGCGGCCATCCTCGTCGTCGACGTGGACCACCTGCAGCTCGCCCTCGAGCGTGACCCACTCCTCGACCAGCGACCGCACAAAGTCTGGCAGGGCGCCACGCTCGGCCGGCTCGAAGGCAGCGTCGAGGGCGCCCTTCGGGTCGCGCCGGGCCAGATCGTTGACCAGGTCTCGTCGGCGCTCGGCTTGCTCGACCAGCCGCCGTCGCGCCGCCGTCGACTTCGCCGCGCTCGGGGCGCCCTTCTTGAGCTCTTCGGTCAGTTGGCGCGCCTCACGCCGCTTCTCGTTGTCTTCCGCGGACGGCGCGGCCGAGTCGTGCGCGGAGATCGGCGTGGCGCCGGCCAGCCCGAGCAGCAGCGCCGCCAGCAGCGACATGATGACTGATCCAGTGCGTCCGCCTCGCCCACGCCATAACAGCAGCTCGCGCGGTCCAGGTGACGCAGCGTCATAACGGGCGCTGGCTGCTAGAAACATCGTGGTCAAGTCCTCGTGCAGGCTGGTGGGCGGAGAAGTCCCTATTGGGTACAACGTAACCGCATCGCGAAAGGGGACGGGTACGCCCAACCCCCACCGAGTTCGCGCCAGGAGGCCTGGGCTACCGCGCCAGGCCCACGCGCTCAGCTCAGTGGGCCCAGCTCGCAGCCCTGGCCTTCAGCCGGCGACTCGGACTCTGGGGCGCTCGGCTCGCTCGTGAGCGGCTGGGGCGCCGAGATGACCTGCGTCCCGTCGCACAGCGTCGTCGCGAAGCGCCCGCTGCCCGCTTCGATCTCACGCAAGTACAGTCGCCAGTGCTTCCAGCCTCGATGGAATGGCACCTCGTCGGCGAAGCCCCCGCCCGGCAGTCCCGCCTGGAGCCGAACTTCGCTCCCGATCGCCCCCTTGAGCACGCGGTCCACGCCGATCAGGACCTCACTCCGAGTCGGGCCGGGCGTGATACTGAGGACCGTACCTTCGACGACGACATCCGCCCGCGCCTCCTGCTCGGCCGCGCCCATCGGCACGCATGAAGTGGCCTCGACGATCGGGATCGGCGCCAGCGCCAGCAAGACCAGGGCGAGTATCAGACGCGACATATAGTCATTGTAGTCGAAACAACTCGTCGGCGCTGGCCTTGCGTCGACATCCTACTCAGCGCGCCCGCAACCCGCGCCCACGCCTTCGCCAGCTTCGCAGCCGGTACTGGAGGATCAGCGCGATCATCCG
>JACCZL010000307.1 GCA_013695975.1 Chloroflexota bacterium | reverse complement strand
CGTAGCCCTGGAGACCAGCGCGACATGACGCATGGCGGATGATGAGCCCCTCGAGCACTCGCCCACCGAGTCGACTGGCGAGCACGTCTCGGTCTTCCTCGACGCCGTGGTGGCCTGGCTGGCGCCTAACGCCTCCGGCACTTACGTCGACTGCACCCTTGGGGACGGAGGTCACGCCGCGGCGTTGCTCACCGCCAGCAGCCCTTCTGGCCGGCTGCTCGGCCTCGATGCCGACGCCAATGCCGTCAGGATCGCCACGGAGCGACTCGAGCCGTTCGGCGACCGCGCCGTGCCGGTCCAGGCGAACTTTCGCGACCTGGCCAACGTCGCCGCGGCCCACCACTTCCGCGGCGTGGATGGCATCGTGATCGATCTCGGTCTCTCTTCGCGCCAGCTCGAGGGCTCCGGACGGGGGTTCAGCTTCCGACGGGAGGAGCCCCTCGACATGCGCTTCGATCCCAATGGCGCTGAGACGGCGGCCGGCATCCTCGCCCGAGCCGACGAGGAAGAGCTCGCCGACCTGCTGTACGAGTACGGCGAAGAGCGCCGCTCTCGCCGTGTCGCTCGTCAGATCGTGCGGCGTCGGGAACGAACGCCCCTGGTGACGACCGGGGACCTCGTCGCGGCCGTGGTGGCCGCGCTGGGCCCGCGTCGGGGTCGGATCCATCCCGCGACCCGAACGTTCCAGGCGTTGAGGATCGCCGTCAACGACGAGTTGGCGGCGCTGGACGCCGTTCTTCCTCAGGCGGCCGGCCTGCTGGCGCCCGGCGGCCGCCTGGCCGTCATCTCGTTCCACTCGCTCGAGGACCGGCGGGTGAAACGCTTCTTCGTGGGTGGGGGCTCCGACGCCCCACTCCGCCCCCTCATGCGCCGTCCACTCCGACCCGATGCGGCGGAGCTCGCGCGCAACCCGCGCGCGCGCAGTGCAAAGCTCCGCGTGGCCGAGCGGATGCCACCAGGGCAGGTCGCGGCATGAGCGGGCACGCACCGTCCCATCCGCTGGCGCCGGAGCGAGCCCCACGACGGCCGCGCCTCCGACGGCCTCGCTTGATCTGGGTCGTACTCGTCGCCCTGGTCCTCCTGGCGCCGCCGGCCCATCTCGCTCAGACCAGCGGCGTCCTTGCAACCGGCTACACGATCCAACGCCTGCAGACTGAGCGCAAGGCCTGGCAGGTCAAGAACCAGCAGCTCGAGCTGGAGCTCGCCAAGGCCCGTTCGCTGGCCTGGATCGAGACCGAGGCCGTGCATCGCCTGAGGATGCAGCGGCCATCCCAGCAGAGCGTGGTAGCCATCGACGTCGCCATACCCGCGAACCCGACACCGCCGTCATCCCCGGGCCGTGCCGCGGCTAGCGAGCGTCCGACCGAGGAACGGCTGGCCGGCGCCGTCGCCGAGGTTCCAGCCTCCGGCAGGACCGTCGTGATCGAGCAAGATGGATCCTGGTTCGACCGCGTCGGCACGATGCTGGCCGCGCTGATCCTCGAGCCGTAGGCGGACATGACCGCCAGCAGCAGCCCGCACGTCCGCCTGCTCTTGCTCGGCACGCTCTTCCTCGGCTGCGCGTCGCTGCTCAGTTATCGCCTGTTCACGTACCAACATCTCGACCACGAGCTTTACACGCGGCTCGCGAGTGACCGCCACCGCGACACGGTCAAGATCGCGCCGCGGCGTGGGTCGCTGCTCGACACGAACGGGCACCCCCTCGCGGTCAGCGTCAGCTTTGGAGCCGTCCAGGTGGTCGGCAAAGAGATCGGGCGGCCCGAGGCAGTCGCCACCGCCCTCGCGCCGATTCTCGAGCTTCCAACGGCCGAGATCCTGTCGCGGATCGATCCGACCAACGAGCGACCCGTGGTCGTCAAGGACAAGCTGCCAGCCGCCGTCGCAGATCGAGTGGCCGACCTCGATCTCCGAGGTGTGTACCTGGCGCAGGTTCCGGTGCGGGTCTATCCGGAGGGCTCCTTTGCCGCGCAGATCCTCGGGTTCGTCGGGGATGAGCACCACGGTTTGACCGGACTCGAGCACTACTTCGACGAGGATCTGGCCGGGCAGATCGGGACGATCGACACCGAGACCGACACCGAGGGCAACGAGATGATCTTCGGGCGGCGGGTCGTGACCCCCTCCCGCGACGGCGCCGACATCCTCCTCACGCTCGATCGGTTCGTTCAGCGCCTCGCCGAGCGGGAGCTGGCCGAGGCGGTGCGCCAGAACAAAGGCGCTGGCGGGATGATCGTGGTCCTCGAGCCGTCCACGGGCGCGGTCCTCGGCATGGCGAGCGCTCCGACCTATGAGCTGAGCGACTCGATCACCCTCAACCCGAGAGACCAGCACCTGTACAAAGCCGTGCCGGTGACCAACCAGTACGAGCCCGGCTCGGTGATGAAGGTCGTGACGATGGCGGCCGGGCTCGAGCAGGGCGTGGTTGGGCCCAACACGATGGTGCATGACAGTGGTGTCGTGCTGTTCGGGAACACCGCCATCCGTAACTGGGACCTTCGGGCCAACGGCGCCATCTCGATGACCGAGGTGCTGGTGCGCTCGTCGAACATCGGGGCCCAATGGGTCGCCGGGCGGGTTGGGGCACAGGAATTCTATCGCTACCTGAGCACCTTCGGGTTCGGTCAACCGACGGGCATCGAGCTGCCCGGCGAGGTGCCGGGCACCGTGCGGACCTCGAGCAGTCCGGGCTGGGTGCCGATCGACCTGGCGACCAACTCCTTCGGTCAGGGGGTCGCGGTGACGCCACTCCAGATGCTCGCCGCGATCGCCGCGATCGGCAACGACGGGCTCATGATGCGCCCGACCCTGATCAAGCAGTTCGACGTGGACGGACAGATCCAGCGCCCGGAGCCTCACGCCGTGCGGCGCGTGGTCTCCGCGCCGACCGCGCGAACGCTCCGCGACATGCTGACCGCCGTCCTGGACCAACCAGCCCTCCAGGCCCACCGCATCCCCGGCTATCGCGTCGCCGGCAAGACCGGAACGGCCGACGTCC
>JACCZL010000299.1 GCA_013695975.1 Chloroflexota bacterium | reverse complement strand
GACGTCCAAGGTTGCTGGTCGTGGCGGTCGACGTCCCGAGCGGCGTGAATGCCGACGACGGCAGCGTTGCCGGATCCGCGGTTCGCGCCGACGTGACCGTGACCTTCGGGGCGGTGAAGGCTGGCTTATTGCGGTTCCCCGGCGCGTCACTGGTCGGCCAGCTTTACGTCCGCTCGATCGGGCTGCCTCGGGGGGCGACCGAGGGATGGGGCTACCGCGTCCTCGACGACGCGGCAGTTGCGCCGCTGCTGCCCGGTCGCCCGATCGACGCGCACAAGTACCGCCTCGGCCGCGTGCTGGCCGTCGCGGGCTCCGACCGCTACGTCGGCGCCGCCTACCTCTGCGCGGCAGCCGCGGCGCGGAGCGGGTGTGGTCTTGTCGGCGTGGCGTCTACCGAGACGGTGAAACAGGTCCTTGCCACGCGCCTTCCCGAGGCTACGTATCCAGCCCCGCCGATGGATCTGGAGGCAAACCCGGATCGAGCGGCGGACCAGGTCGCAGAGCTGCTGCCGGAGTATCAGGCGCTCCTGCTGGGACCAGGGTTTGGCCGCTCCGGCGGCGCCGAGCGCTTCCTCCGACGCCTCCTGGCGGCCAACGGCCGCGCCAAACGCCCGGTGCGCGTCGTCGTCGACGCCGATGGGCTGGCGCTCCTGGCGGGTTGGGAACGCTGGTGGGAGCAGATCGGAGCCGACCATGTCCTGACGCCGCATGCGGGGGAGATGGGCCGACTCGCTGGCTCGAACGGCGAGGACTCCAATGAGGCGCCCTGGGCTACCGCGCGCCGTGTCTCCGTGGAGTGGGGTCAGGTCGTTGTTTATAAGGGGCCGTTCACGAGCGTCGCGGCGGCCAAGGAGACGACCTGGGTGTACCCGCACGCGAACCCGGCGCTGGCCACGGCGGGCACGGGCGACGTGCTGGCTGGTCTCTGCGCCGGACTGGTCGCGCAAGGCGCCCGCGGATACGATGCCGCTCGGCTGGCCGTGGTCATCGGCGCCCGGGCTGCTCGACGGGTCCAGGCCGAGCGCGGGTGGCGGACACTGCTCGCCTCTGACCTGCTCGAGGAGATTCCGCGTGCGCTCTCGGCGATCGAGCGCGCGGCTGAGGAGGGGACATGAGGGTACGGTTCTGGGGGACTCGGGGGTCGATCCCGTCGCCGGGTCCCGCTACCGTGCGCTATGGGGGCAACTGCGCCTGTGTGGAAGTCCGCACGTCGGCCGACGAGCTGTTCATCATCGACGCTGGCACTGGCATTCGTGGACTCGGCCTGGCACTGCTGCCAGATCCGGTCTCGGCGCACATCTTGCTCAGCCACACCCACTGGGACCACATCTCTGGGTTTCCCTTCTTCCCGCCGGCTTACGTCGCCGGCAGCAGCCTGACCATCTGCGCGCCCCGCCACAAGGACAAGCGGCTCGAGGACGTGATGGCGGGTCAAATGGAGTACACCTATTTTCCAGTCACGCTCGCCGACATCGCCGCTCATCTGAGCTATCGCGAGCTGCGCGAGGAGTGCTTCCGGGTTGGCTCGGCCACCGTGACGACGCACTATCTCAATCACACCTCAGTCTGCATCGGGTATCGGATCGAGGCCGACGGACGGAGTCTGGTGTACGTCAGCGACCACGAGCCTTACGGGATGGGGCTGTTCCGAGGGTCGATGGATGGGGCCGCGGTCGGCCGAGGGCTGCGGGATGGGATCGAGCACGACGGCGACCAGCGCCTGATCGACTGGATCGACGGAGCCGACTTGCTGATCCAGGACACGCAGTACACGCCAGAGGAGTACCCGAGCAAAGTTGGCTGGGGCCACGGAAGCACCGACTACGTCACCGATGTCGCGCTGCTCTCCAGGGCGAGGCGGCTTGCCCTGTTCCATCACGACCCCTTGCACGACGACGAGTTCGTGGATCGGATGGTCGAGCATTGCCGCGGGCGTGCCGCCGAGGCTGGGTCGTCGCTCGAGGTGTTCGGAGCGGCGGAGGGTCAGGGGCTGGTGCTGTGACCAGGGTTGGATGGCGCGGCGTCACGCGCTGGGATGGGCACCGTTGATGAGAGGAGTGCTGCGAGGCGGTACCCGCGAACGGAACCTTTTCGGGCAGCGGGACGTCACTGAGCGAGTAGCGGCGACGCCGGTCGATGGCGATCGCGGAATCTGCCGCCCGAGGTGGGCCATGGTCGTTCGATTGCTGCCGCTCGTCGGCGTCGTCCTGCTGCTCGTGTCCGCGGCGAGCGCGCCGTCAGTCGCGGCATGCGGGGGGTTCTTCTGTACGACCGTGCCGGTCGATCAGGCCGCCGAACGGGTCATCTTCACCATGGACGAGGGGACGGTTACGACCTACGTGCAGATCAACTACGTGGGCGCGGCCGAGGACTTTGCCTGGATCCTGCCGGTGCCGGCCGTTCCCCAGATCGACACGGCCCAGACGGTCACGTTTCAGGACCTCGATCGGCTGACTCAGCCCCTTTACCTCGCGCCAAGCCCACCCGATTGCCTGCTGCGCCGGCCGATACCGGCGGCTGCGCCGTCGGCTCGAGGAGCCGCGGAGACGACGGTCCTCGCCAGCGGGGAGGTCGGCCCGTTCGGCTACCACGTCGTCACGTCGCCCGACCACCAGGAGCTGGTGAGGTGGCTCCGCGACAACGGCTATCGGATCACGGCGGAGATGGAGCCGCTGGTCAAGGTGTACACCGACGAGGGTTTGGTGTTCCTGGCGATGCGGCTGCGGCAGGGCCAGAACTCGCGGGACATCGTGCCGGTCAAGCTCACCTATGAGTCGCGGCTGCCGATGATCCCATTGCGCCTGACGGCCGTCGCCGCGACCCCGGACATGCCGGTCCTGGTCTGGGTTTTCGGCAGCGCCCAGGCCGCGCCACTCAACTTCGTACCGATCAAGATCGCCGACTCGGAGGTTTCTTTCACGCCATTCGGTCGGAACGACTACCTCCGGGTCGTCTCAGACGCGGTCGACCAGGCCGGCGGGCGGGCCTTCGTGACGGACTTTGCTGGACCAACGACGGCGATCAACCCGCCATCGGACGAGGCCCTGAAGCTGCTGGTTCAGCAGTACCCGTATCTGACCCGTCTGTACACGCGGATCTCGCCCGACGAGATGACGGCCGACCCGGTCTTCGACCTCGCGCCGGGTCAAGCGGACGTGTCGAACGTCCACGATCTCCGCGGGCTTCCGGC
>JACCZL010000257.1 GCA_013695975.1 Chloroflexota bacterium | reverse complement strand
GTGGGGGCGCTTCAGCCCGTCGACGAAGGTGTGGGTCCGGTCGGATCGGCCGTCGCCGTCGCGGTCCGGCAGGCGCACGACCCGCCCCTCGTCGAAGAGCGAGGCGTAGAGGTCGCCTTCGGGCCCGACGGTCATGAAGCGGACCTTGGTGAGCCCGCGGGCGAAGACGTCGATCTGAAAGCCCGGCGGCAGCCGTAGCGTCGACTCCTTACCAGTCTGGGCCGCCGCTGTCGACACACCGAAGACGTCGGGCATCGCCGGCGCGGCGAGGAGCCAGCTTGCCGCCACGGCCGCCACGATCAGCGTTGCCGCGCTTCGGTGCCTGTGGGGTTTGGTCTGCATTGGGGGTCGCTCCTTGTCTCGATCGCGCCGCGCCTGCCTGATTCGCGCGGCGCAGCTCTCGTGTCGAGATTATCGCGGATCGGAGCGCCCTGGCCGGCGTTATCGTCGGGTCGATGCTGGCCGGAACGGGAACACGGCGTGTCTGGCGAGGGGGGGACACAGACGGACGGAGGGGGCGCTCGCGCTCCAGCCATCAGTCGATTGCGCCGAGGAGCCGCTCGGCGACCCCCGTCGCCCTGGCAAGCCCCGCCCCCGGGGGTCACCGCGGCTCGACTCGGCGCACACCGTCGACGCGGGCCGAAGCCCCCGAGCCGCCGAGCGGCCGCCAAGGAGACACGCTCGCTCGGCTGCGCTGCTCGGCACCCACATCGCCTGGTGCAGCGATATCTTCGCCCGACAGGCGTTAGGCCGGCGTTTGGACGGACCGCCCTGGCGTGAGATTGGCGTTAGGATTCGGCGTAGGTGACGCAGGCGACGGTCTGGTAGGCGGCGCCATCGCGCTGTAGCCCGTACGTCCCGCAGGCGACGAGGCTGGCGCGTGGATCGGCGTAGAGGATGCGCTGATGGACCGGTGAGTCCCACCAGCTCTGGGCGAGTCGGGCCGGCGTCCAGTAGCCGGTCGTGTCCGGACAGGCGATCACCTCGCCGCGTCCGGCGCCGGCGAAGCCGGTCTCGGCCACGTAGTCCCAACCATAGCGGGCTGGGCTGCCCGCGCCGTGATTGCAGATGCCCGCGCCCAGCATGGGGGGCGTGAGGTCGGCCAGGTAGCGGTCTGCCGCCACGTTCGCGCTCTCCGGCGCCAGGGTCAGCGTCGGCACGCCGGCCTGCTCTCGCCGCAGGTTGATCTCACCCAGAAGCCGCTCGACGTACCGAACCGTCTGGGCTGAGCGGGTCGTCTCGAGATCGCTCGGAGCGGCCTGGGCATTCGCCACCAGGACCGGCCAGAGGCCGACCAGCAGCCACGCGAGAACGAGACTAAGATATTGCAATGGGACACTAGAGTGCGTCACATGCATGCATCTGAAATATCTATCACGTCTCATCAAGGAGATGCAACGAGGGTCGCCGTCCTGAGGGGATGGCCTCCCGCCGGGCCGAGGCAGTGCGCACGTCGGTGCTGGTCCCATCACCAGGCTCAACGGCGGTGGTAGGCCGAGAGAGATGGGGTACCGACGGGATTTTTGGGTGGCGGGTGGCCGCGGCGCGGGGCGGCAGTTGCCCGGCGGGCTCCGCGGGGCTACAGTTCGGGGGCGCTGATACGCGTCGAGGTGACTATGACGACCCGAGTGACCGTCTTCTCCGACTACGTCTGACCGTACTGCTACCTGGCCGAGGGTCCCTTGGCACGACTACAGGCGGAGCACGAGGTCGAGATCGAGTGGCTGCCGTACGAGCTGCGGCCAGAGCCGGCGCCCCTGCCGGACATCGCCGGTCCCGAGGGCGACCGATTCCGCGCGAACTGGGAGCGGGGCGTGGCTCCGCTGGCCGAGCGGTTCGGCGTGGAGATGCGCTTCCCGCCCTACAAGCCGCGCTCGCGGCGGGCGCATGAGGCCGCCGAGCACGCCCGCGAGCACGGCGACTTCGAGGCGATGCGGGTGGGCCTCTTCCGCGCCTTTTTCGTCGACAACCGCGACCTCGGCGACGTCGACGTCCTGGTCGACGTCGGCGCGCAGGCCGGGCTGGACCCCGAAGATCTGCGCGCGGCCCTCGAGGACAGCCGCTACACCGAGCGCGTCGTCGAGCTCGAAGCGATCTCGGGCCGGCTGGGCGTCTCAGCCGTCCCGACGATCGTCATCGGCGCCCTCGCCGTCCAGGGCGTTCAGCCCTACGAGGTACTGCGCCAGGTACTGGAGCGGGCGTCTACCGGTAGTTGATGAACTGCAGCGGGACCGGGTAGTCCTGCTCGCGGAGGAGCTTGATCGCGCCCTGGAGGTGGTCCTTCGAGGCGCCGGAGACACGGACGGCGTCGCCCTGGATCTGGGCCCGCAGCTTCGGGAACTGGTCACGGATCAGCTTGACGATCTGGCGGGCCAGGTCCTGCTCGATGCCCTGGCGGAGCTTGACCGTCTGGCGGACGGTCCCCCTGGCGGCCGGTTCGACCTTGCCAAAGTCGAGAATCTTGGGCGAGAGCCCGCGGCGGGCGGCCTTGGTCAGCAGCAGCTCGCGGACCGCCTTGAGGGTGAACTCGCTGTCGGCGGCCAGGCCGATGCTGTCCTTCTCGAGCGTGACCTGGCTGCCGGTGCCTTTGAGATCGTAGCGCGTCGTCACCTCGCGCAGCGTCTGGTCGACTGCGTTGGTCAGCTCCTGGCGGTCGAACTGCGAGACGACGTCAAAGCTGCTGTCGGATGCCATGCTCACTCCGTGGGGGCGCAGCAAGCGGCGAGGGCGCGGCAAGCAGCGCCCCTACGGTCTGCGCCCGGTCTAGCGGGATTCGTTGCGGAGGATGATACACTCGGGGCCGAGGAAACCATCGTGTGTCTGCACCATCGGCTGACGCGGCGGCGGGCGCTCGGGGCGGTGCTCGCGGCCGTCGGGACGGCGCTGGTCAGGACGCGGGCGATCGAGGCGGCCGGTCCGTACGAGGGCCCATTCGTCGACGCCCACAGCCACCTCAAGGCTGACCTGGGCCCGTCGATCGACGAGCTGCTCGGGCTCTACGATCGGGCCGGTGTGCGCGGCGTCCTGCTGTTCGGCGAGCCGTGGCCAGTGGCGGCCGATGCCCGCGACCGCTACCCGAGCCGGGTCGTGCCATTCCTCGCCGAGGGCTACGCCAACGCCCTCCACCCCCACTCGTCGTACGTCAACCCCGAGGGGCTCGATCAGCTCCTCGCCGCCCGGGTCGTCCACGGACTTGGCGAGGTCATCCTGCGCCACTCTCCGTACCAGCTCGGGGCCTCCGGCAGCTACGCCTCCGCTCCGGCCAACAACGTGCCGGCCGACCATCCGGCCCTGATCGAGGCCTATCGTCTGGCCGGCCGCCACGGCGTGCCGGTCAACGTCCACCAGGAGTGGTTTTTCTCGGCGGAGCTGGAGCGGGCGCTCCAGGCGGCGCCGGAGACTACGTTCGTCTGGGCCCACGCCGGCCACGGCGAGGCGGGCGTCGTCCGCCCGGTCCTGGAGCGCAACCCGAACCTGCTGGCCGACCTGTCGGCCCGGACCCCCTGGATCGGCCCTGGCACGGTCCTCCTCCAGCCCAACGGCGCCCTCACCCCGGCCTGGTGGGCCCTGCTCCACGACCACGCCGACCGCTTCGTCGTCGGCCTGGACCTGTTCGCCCCCGCACACTATCAACCGGCCTACGTCGACCAGATGGTCGCCTACTACCGCGGCCTGCTCGGGCAGCTCGACCTCGCCGTCGCCGCCCTGATCGGGTACGCCAACGCCGAGCGGATCGCGCCGTTCGCGGCGGGTTAGGTCGGGCGCGCGACTACGGTCAGGCCACTCCGCGCCGGCGCCAGCGCTTCGTTCGCTGCGCACAACCGGCGTCGCGACGCATCCCCCTAACCCCCTTGCCTGCCCGAGGCTTGGGGGTAGGCTGGCCGGAAAACCTCGCACCAGGCCGCTCGGATCGGTCTACCATGATGGGGACAGCATTCGAGGAGCACCGGACGATGAGCATCCCTCCAGGGAGGGTCGAGTAGATGACGCTGAGTCGACGGCGGCTCCTGACGCGTGTGCTGCCGCGGGCGGTGGCGCTGTTGGCCCTGCCGAGCGTGCTCGGCGTCGGGCGCTCGGCGAGCGCCGCACCTGGGTCTGCTGCCGCGGCCCAGGGCGGCGGGGGACTCAACCTGGCACAGTACGGCCTGGACAACGGGCTCGAGGTGATCCTGGTCGAGGACCACACCGCGCCGACCGTGGCGGTCGACGTCTGGTACCGAGTCGGCGCGGCCGACGACCCGCCCGGACGGAGCGGCTTCGCCCACCTGTTCGAGCACATGATGTTCGAAGGCTCGGCCAACGTCCCGCCCGGGCGCCACGCCGAGCTGATCAGCGCGGCGGGCGGCAGCTCCAACGCCACGACCGCCCTCGACCGGACCAACTACTTCGAGACCCTGCCGGCCCACCAGCTCCCGCTGGCGCTCTGGCTCGAGGCCGACCGGATGCGGTCGCTGGTGGTCGACCAGGCCAACTTCGAGCGCGAGCGCGAGGTCGTGAAAGAGGAGTACCGCCAGCGGATCGGCAACCAGCCCTATGGGCAGGCCAGCCTGCGGCTCCAGACGATCGCCTACGACTACCCGCCCTACCAGCGACCGACGATCGGATCGATCGAGGACCTCGAGGCGGCGACGGTAGACGAGGTCCGCGCCTTCCACACCGCCTACTACAAGCCGAACAACGCCGTCCTGGTCGTCGCCGGCGACCTCGACGTGGGCCAGACCCGCGACCTGGTCCGGCGCTACTTCGTCGATATCCCGCGCCAGGACCCGCCGCCGGCCCTTCCGCCCTACACGTTCACGCCCCAGCAGGGGGGGCAGGAGGTCACCGTCCAGGACGACCTGGCGCGGGTGCCGGCGACCTTCCTGGCCTATCGGATGCCGCCCCGCGGTCAGCCCGACTACTACGCCGCCGAGCTCCTGTCCCGTGTCCTGGGGGCCGGCAGCTCGAGCCGCCTGGCCGGCGCGCTCGTCGACGGGGGCCTGGCCACGACCGCCAACACCTTCCTGTCGGGCAATCGCGGTCCCAGCCTGTTCAGCGCCAGCCTCGTTCCCAACGCCGGTGTCCCACCCGAACGACTGGAGCAGGTCTACGAGGACGAGCTGGAGCGGATTCGGAGCCGGGGCGTGGACTCGGACGAGCTGACCAAGGCCGTCAGCCAGATCCGGACGGGCCGGATTCGCGGCCTCCAGACGGTCCTCGGCCTGGCCGAGAGCGCCCAGGCCGCCAACTTCTATCTCGGGGATCCGAACGGGCTGTTCGCCGAGCTGGACCGCTACCGCGCGGTCACGACGGCCGACGTCCAGCGCGTGGCCGACCAGTACCTGACGCGCGACCACCGCAACGTCGTCGACGTCGTGCCGACCGGCGGAGGGGGCTGATGCGGCGTCTCTGGCTCGTCGGGCTGGCCCTCTGGCTCGGGGGCTGCGCGGCGCCCCCGCCACCGCCGACCCCCGCGCCCACAGACACGGTCCCACCGACGGTTTCGACCGTCGTCCCGACGGCAGCCGCCCCCGCGCCGTCGGTCGAGATCCTCCCGACTCAGCCGCCGAC
>JACCZL010000941.1 GCA_013695975.1 Chloroflexota bacterium | reverse complement strand
GTCGGAGCCAGCCTCGGAAGCGGTCGACGTCTCGCGGGGGGGCGCCGTCCCCGCGGATCGCCCGCACGGCCAGCAGGTACGCTTCCTGAACCGCGTCGCGGGCATCGGCTTCGCTCCCGAGCACCCGATAGGCAACGTTGTAGGTGGCTTGTTGATGGATCGCCAGCAAGCGGCCGAGCGCCTGCTCGTCGCCATCGAGCGCGGACGCGGTCAGAGCGTTCTCTTCGGCGCGCGGTGTGGTGACCATGGTTCTCCCGTCGATGGGGCTCGGTCGATGGGCCCAGGAGTCGGCGGCTCGCGCTCGCGCGTCGCGTGCCGCCTGGAGCTGGCGACCATCCCAGTTCTTGGCCCACCCGCCATCGGTTCAGTACACTTCAGTGTACCCGCCGTACCCGGCAGGGAGAGGAGTATCACGATGATTAAGATCAGCGAAACAGCCTCGACCAAGGTCAGGGAGCTGCTCGAGAGCGAGGGCAAAACTGGCCATGGCCTGCGCGTCTTCGTCCGCGGCATGAGCTGCTCGGGCCCGTCTTACGGCATGGCCCTGGACGACGCGACTCGGCCGGACGACACGGTCGCCGAGCACGCCGGCATCAAAGTCCTGATCGATCCCCAGAGCGCCCAGCACGTCGAGGGCGCTGAGATCGACTGGGTCGAAAGCCTGATGGGACGCGGCTTCACGATCAACCGTCCCGACGCCGCCCCAACTGGCGGTGGCTGCGGCGGCGGCTGCGCCTGCGGCAAGTAGCCTAGAAAATCCTGAACACCACCAGCAGCGAGACGCCGAGGTAGGTCAGGCCCGAGACAGCGGCCACGCTGGCGTTTCGATCGCGGTGCAGCTCCTGCTTGACGGTGGCCGGTGTCAGGCCAAACAGCACCCAGTTGACCGCGTAGCACAGCACCAATGAGAGCACCTGCCCGTAGATCACCCAGCTCAGCATAAAGGTCAGCCGCTCGGTCAAGGTCGGGTCCCAGATCGGCGTGATGCTCTGGCGATTGGCGACACCGACCAGGGCGCAGACGGCGGCGAAGATCGCTCCCGTCAGGACGCCGTGGCCGCTGCTATTCGACTCGACGACCTCGTGGCGGATAGTCGGCCAGCTCTCCTGCAGGATGAGCATCGACGTCAACACCGACAGCACCAGGGCGACCGCCGCGCCGAACAACACCCAGCCCGTCGTGTACGTCAGGTCGCTCAGCAGCTCCATCGTTCCCTCGCTCTACCCACTAGCCACTCCATCTTACGCGATCCCGGGGATCAGCGCGGACGTCCGCTTGCGATAGGCAGTGTACTCGGGGAAGGTGCGTGCGAGCAGGTCCTCCTCGTAGCGCAGGCGGACGAGCTGGGCCGCCAGGAAGACCAGGTTGAGCCCCACGACCAGCGGCGAAAGACGCAGCCAGACCTCGCCGAGGGCGATCAGCAGCCCGCCCGCGTACATCGGGTGCCGCACGAAGCGGTACGGCCCACTGGTGACGAGTGTGCGCGCCTGTGGCAGGAGACTAAAGTTTCGTCCGAGCGTCAGGGCGCTCCAGAGCGCCAGCAGCGTGCCAGTCAGCAAGAGCACCGCCGACGGGGCGAGCGCATCCGGCTGGGCCACCGGCTGCTGCGCGCTCAGGCCGAGGGCGTCGATCGCGACGGCGGTCGCGATGATCGCCCGCCAGTCGCGGCGCTGATCCAGGATCGGCGGCTTCGCCCAGTAGGTCGCCAGCAGCACCAGCAAGTAGCCCACGGCGACGAATGCCAGGGCACTCTCGAGGTCTAACCTCGGCGCCGAGAGGACCGCCCAGTCCGCGTCGACCTGCTGATAAACCAACCAGCCGAAGTAAAGCACCGGCCCGGCCGCCACGAGCGAACGACTGAGGACTGAGGGCGGAGGGCGGAGTGACGCTCGAGTGGGGGCAGCTTCTGAAGATGGGCGAGCGCGAGCGGTGGATGGAGCCTCTTTCACGCAATCCTCAGTCCTGCGTCCTCAGGCTTCAAACGATGTGGTGGACCGTGAGGTCGCTGAGGCGGATCGGCTCCAGCTCCAGCAAGTAGGTGTAGGCCCCCACCTCGATCAGCCGAATGAGCCAGCCGCTCGGGTCGAGCCGGACGCTCACGTCGTTGTAGGGGATGCCCTCGGGGTTGGCGGCGCTCAGCGGCAGGTAGCCCTTGCCCGGCTCCTGCTCGAGCAGCGCCAGGCGTCCATCGTAGCGTGCCGCGATCAGGGTCGCGTTCTCGTAGGGCGCCAGGCTGATCGGCAGCTCGTGGGCCTCGCTGTCCTGGTAGCGGCGCCGCTCCTCCTGGAGCCTGGCAACAAGCTGGCCGGCCCGGACGTCGCCGATCAACTCGTCCGCCAGGTACGCCCGGCCCAGGTAGGCGACCGCCGTCGACGGGGCATCGCCTTCGATGATCAGGGTGTTGGCCGTCCCGCCACTCGACTCGATCAGGCAGTAGCGAAACTGGAAGTTGCCGCCGGCGTCGGCCGTCTCGACTTCCGCGACGGCCGTGACCAGGCCCTCGATCTCGAAGCTGCTCGCCCCCCAGTGGGACGGATCGCCCGAGACGATGCTGAACGCCTCACCCGAGCGGATGATGCCGGTGACCTGCTCGAGCTCGCGGGCCTCATTCGTGCGGTCGGGATCGTCGCTCCAGGCCGGGTTGCGCCGCGGTGGCAGCCGTGGCTCCTCTGGGCGGTCGTCGATCTTCTGGGAGAACAGCCGCCGGAAGCGGCTCGGGATCGAAGACTGGCTCATCGTCAGATACGCCACCCCACCGATCAGCCCGGCGGCCAACGCGATCAGGACCAGATTCCCGGCGTCCATCCCCACGGCCTCCCATCTCTCTCGGCGTGCCCCCACGCATGAGCGAGGGCACGGACGCCTGCCATCAGACGCGGACCCAACGGTCCGCCCCTACTTGCGCCCACCGCCGCTCCGACCCCCGCCGCTTGGCACGGGAGCGCTCGGTCGACTGACCCCCTGCGAGGGGGGCGAGCTGGGCCGATTGACCCCTGGCGCGGGGGCGTTGCCGGCAGGCGCCTGGGCGCCGCCCGGATTGGACCCGTTCGAAGGCTGCCTGACTGGCCCCGGCCCACTGGCGGGCGCTCCGCCCGGCCGGGTCGCCCCCTGGCCGGGTACCGTCGCCGGCCGCTGGGTGACCGTCTGGCCAGTGCGGGTCGTCCGCGGAGGCTCATCGACCCGGTACGGGGCTGCGCCCGGCGTCGATCCGCGCCGTCCGCCGGCGAGCACCGGCGGCGCTCCGTACCCGAACATGGGGGGCTGGCGGAACAGCAGGTACATCAGCAGCAGGTCGGACGTGTCGATCCCGCCGCCCTGGTAGACGACCCGCTCGTTGCGGCCATTGACGTAGCCGACCTCGCCCGGATTCAGCTCACTCGCATCCAACACCCGTGGCTTGGTGGTCCCCTCCGGCAGCAGCAGGACGCTCTGAGGGAACAGCTCGTCTGCCTTGACATCGAGCGTCGGGATGTCGTTCTCGGGCTGCAGCCCCGAGCCCGCCGGCGGGGTGACCGCCACCGTATAGGTGCCGGGCGGTACCCGCTCAAAACGATAGTTGTAGCTCCCGTCGGCGTCATCGCCGCTCGCTTCGCCGTCGTTCGAGACGGTCGTGAAGGAGTCTCGCGCCCCCCGCAGGACCACCTGCGCCCCCGCGATGTTGCGCACCTCCGCGCCGTCGGGCGAGGCGGCCTTGATCTGGCCCGAAACCGAACCCGGCCCCGCCGGCTGGCTGCACCCCGCTAGCAGCCCCGGTAGCAACGTCAACAGGAGAAAGACTCGCATCATCATGGTACCCTCGCTGCGCGCGACTCCGATGTCGCAAGCCAGCCGTGGCGGAGCCGCGCCGCCCAAGCTCAGTATGCCACTCTGGCGAGCGTCTCCGCTCGTCATTAAGACGCTGTACCGACTGTCACTGTTCCCGATCACGCGCGCCCCTTCCCGTGACGCTCTCGAGCACCTCACGCCAGGTCCCGCGGCCTGCTAGAATTGGCGTCAGCCGCGGGGGTGTAGCTCAACGGCAGAGCAGGGGCCTTTTAAGCCCAAGGTTTAGGGTTCGAATCCCTACGCCCCTACCAGCCTGACCAGATAAGGCAGGCCCCTCCGACAATGGTGTCGGCGGAATCTTTTTCTGTCCACTCCCCTAACTACTCCCCTAACTG
>JACCZL010000254.1 GCA_013695975.1 Chloroflexota bacterium | reverse complement strand
CGATGGAGGCGGCGGTCGCTGCGAACCAGTACTACGCGGACGTGGCCGCGAGCGTCCAGGCCACGACCGAGCAGGCGATCGTCAATATCGCCCGCTACCTCCACGAACGGACCGGTTCGAAGCGGCTGTGCATGGCAGGGGGGGTCGCCTACAACAGCGTCGCGAACGGTCGGATCCTCCGCGAGACGCCGTTCGAGGAGCTGTACATCCAGCCGGCGGCTGGGGACTCGGGTGGGGCGGTCGGGGCAGCGCTCTACGCCTACCACGTCTTCCTTGGGAAGCCGCGGGCGTTCGTTATGGAGCACGCGTACTGGGGGCGAGCGTATGGCCCTGATGAGATCAAGGCGGCCGTCGAGGCCCGCGGTGTCCCGTACGAGGTGATCGAGGATGAGGATCGTCTGGTCGACATCGTCGCCGACGAGCTCACTCGAGGGCGGGTGATCGGGTTGCACCAGGGGCGCTTCGAATGGGGGCCGCGGGCGCTCGGTAACCGCAGCATCATCGCCGATCCGCGACGGGTGGAGATGAAGGACATCGTCAACACCAAGATCAAATTTCGGGAGCCGTTTCGGCCGTTTGCGCCGAGCATCCTGGCCGAGCGGGCTGAGAGCTACTTCGACCTGCGCGACGGCCGAGACGTCTGGCCGCGGGACCCGGCCAAGTTTATGCTGGTGGTTTTGCCGGTCGCCGACGACAAGCGGACGGCGATTCCCGCGGTCACCCACGCCGGAGGGACCGGCCGGCTCCAGACGGTGACTCGCGACGGCAACCCGCGGTACTACAAGCTGATCGAGCGCTTCGGGCAGGCGACCGGCGTGCCGGTGATCCTGAACACGTCGTTCAACCTGCGCGGCGAGCCGATTGTGACCACGCCCGACAACGCCCTGAATACGTTTTATCGCAGCGGCATCGATACGCTCGTGATGGGTGAGATGCTCATTCGCAAGGATGGTGGCGACTGATGCGACTGGCGGGCAAGGCAGCGCTGATTACGGGGGCGGGGTCTGGTATCGGCCGCGCGACGGCCGAGCTATTCGCTCGTGAGGGCGCCAGGGTCGCCGTCGCCGACATCTCGCCCGAGTCTGGCGAGGTCGTCGTTGAGAGCATCCGCGAGGATGGGGGCGACGCGATCTTTGTTCAGGCCGACGTGAGCAACGCCGGGGCCGTTGCCAAGATGGTCGAGGCGACGGCGCAAGCGTATGGGCGGCTGGACATCCTGTTCAACAACGCCGGCATCCCGATGGGCTTCACCCCGATCGAGGAGGTCGACGACGAGTTCTTCGACCGAGTGATGGCGATCAACGTCCGCAGCGTCCACCTGGGGTGCAAACACGCCGTGCCGCAGATGAAGGCGCAGGGTGGTGGGGTGATCTTGAACACGGCCTCGACGGCCGGCATCCGTCCTCGGCCGGGGCTCAGCGCCTACGCGGCCTCGAAGGGCGCGGTCATCGCGATGACCAAGGCGTTGGCGCTCGAGCTGGCGCCCTTCAAGATCCGGGTGGTGTCGATCAATCCGGTTGCCACCGACACGCCGATGCTGCCGGGGTTCTTCGGACAGATGGACCCGGCCGAGGCGCGGGCACGCTTCATCGCCTCGGTACCGATGGGACGCTTGAACCGGCCGGAAGACATCGCCCACGCGGCCGTGTACCTTGCCTCCGACGCGGCGGAGATGGTGACCGGGACGGCGTTCGAGATCGACGGCGGCCGCGATATCTGACCGGGATGGAAGCCGCCGCGCCGCGCGTAAAGGTCGAAGCGCTGGCCTGGCTGGCCCGGGGCATGAACGGCGAGCGCACGGGCAAGGCGGTCTGGCAGGAGCCGATCGCCGACGGCGAGACGCTCGGGGACCTGATGGACCGCCTGGCCGGGCGCTATCCTCACTTCGCCGACTTTTACGATCCGAGCACGAAGACGCTCCAGGAGCACGTCGAGCTGGTCCTCAATGGCCGGCTGTTCGACCTCGCCGGGGGTCTTCAGGCGACGCTTTCGGACGGTGACTCGGTGATGATCTTCCCCGGCTTCAGCGGGGGCCAGCAGGCAGGGTAGGGGCGGTCTGCGAACGGCCCCTACGGAGGTGACCATGACGCGGCCGATCGGCTTCATCGGCGTCGGGACGATGGGCGGACCGATGACCCGCAATTTGTTGCAGCGACATTTCCCGGTGACGGTCTTCGACCTCAACCGCGAGGCCGT
>JACCZL010000234.1 GCA_013695975.1 Chloroflexota bacterium | reverse complement strand
ACGTGACCCAGGGTAAGGTGAGCGAAGGGTCCGCCCGCGAGGACTACGGGGCGGTGCTGGGCCGGCGCCCCGATGGCCAGCTCGAGCCGGATCTCGCGGGGACCGAGCGGCTGCGCGACGAGCTGCGCGCGCGCCGCGGAGTGGTGCCATTCTTCGATCGTGGCCCCGGCTACCGCCAGCTCAGCGGCCGCGAATACGCCGAGGTCGACGTAGTTTGAAGCGGGACCGGGGCAAGGCCCCTGGCACCAGGCCGGGAGAGCCAGCACGATCTAACACCTCCCGCGCAAACCGATCAATCTGCGCAAAATTCGCGTCTTGGGCGCCGGGTAGGCGCTCCCTGCCCCCGGTCTCCTGTATGCTGACTCCGGTTTGCTGACTCCTGTCTTCGGAGGGTCGCATGACAACGCCCATATCGTTGAACGTCCTCGATCTGTCCCAGGACTGGGACACCGACACGCCCGGGTTCGCCCGCTATGATGGGCCGCAGATCAAGTGGATCAAGCGGGTCGCCTTCGAGGGGGTCGGCGGGATGGAGATCACCTCGACGTTGCACGTCGGGACCCACCTCGATGCCCCGAACCACTTCGTCACCAACGCCAAGGGCATCGGCGAGCTGCCGATCGACTTTCTGGTCGGCCCGGCCTGTGTGGTCGACCTCCAGAAGATGGGCGTGGGCGACTACGACGTTTACGGTTCGGAGCACTTCGAGCGCTGGGAGCGGGACACCGGCATCGCGATCGAGCGGGGCGACATCCTGGTCATCCACACCGGCTATCACCGTCACTACCCCTCCAACTGGACGGCGAGCTGCGGGCCGATCGAGCCGGACGAGACCCGCTACTTCATCAAGCACCCGGGCCCAACCCGCGAGTTCGCGGACTGGGTCAAGGCGCGCGGGATCCGCTGGCTGGCGATCGACGCCGGCAGTGCCGACCACCCGATGAACACGGTCATCCGCCAGGTGCGGCCGGATCACGCTAAGAAGTGCGCGGCCCACCTCGGCAAGCCGCTCGAGGAGATCTGGCCGGACGACGACATTCAGGTGATGCACTACGACCTCTTCCCGCACGACATCATTCACATCGAAAACGCCGGCGGCGAGATCGACAAGGTGCTCGACCAGCGGGTGACGGTCGGCTGCTTTCCCTGGCGCTTCATGGGCGGTGAGGCCGCATTCTGCCGCTTTGTCGCGTTTATCTAACGGGCCTTGGCTCCCTCGGCCTGATGAGCGATAGCAGACACTGATTCGGGGCAAGACCGGCGCTGGTATGCGCATGCGAGACGACGGCGATGCTGCTTAGTCGAGTTGTGGCGCTGGCCGTCGACCTCCGACCGGGCGAAGGCCGCCTGACCGCCCTGCTGCTCCTCCTGTCCGCCCTGCTCGGGTTCGTTCGCGTCTACCTGAACACGGCCGCGATCGCCCTCTTCCTGACCGTGTTCGGAGCCGGGGACTTGCCGTATCTCTTCATAGCCAGCGCCGCCGCGTCAGCGCTCACCGGTCTGGCCTTCTCGAAAGCGCAGGACCGCCTGCCGCTGTCCAGGCTCCTGACCGCGACACTGGCCATCCTGCTCGTGACGATCGGTCTGCTGCGAGCGTTGCTGCTCCAGACCGAGGCGGAGTGGCCGACGATGGCTTTGGCGGTCTGGAACGAGGTGATCTTCGTCATTGCCGTGCTCGCGTTCTGGGCGCTGGCCGAACAGCTCGTGAACGTGCGGCAGGCCAAGCGCCTGTTCGGCGTCATCGGCGCCGGCGAGGTGGCCGCGTCGATCGTCGGCGGCTTTACCCTGCCGTTCCTGGTCGATCAGATCGGGACGAAGAACCTGGTGCTGGCCGCGGCTGTGGCCGCGGCGCTGTCGTTCTGCGTACTCCAGGTGATCGTGCGGTCGTTCGGCGGGGCGATCGACGGAGGCGAGGAAGCCTCCGGTGTAGCGCCAAACGAGCGCGAGACGGGAGCGGTGAGGCTCCGCCCTACCGACCGCTATTTCCTCTTGATCGCGGGCGTGTGCGCGCTGAATACCGTGGGATTCTACGTCGTGGACACGGCCTACTTCGCCGAAACTGAGCGGCAGTACCCGGACGAGGACGAGCTCGCAGCCTTCCTGGGCGTCATCGAGGCCGTCAGCTCGGCGATTACGCTCGTCGGCAGGACCTTCATGACTGGTCGGGTCCTCAGCAGATTTGGGGTAACGCTCGGTCTGCTTACGCTGCCGCTGGTCGTGTCGGTGGGCACCCTGGCGATCGTCGGGACCGCCAGTGTGGGAGGCGCCAGCGCGCTGGTGTTCTGGCTGATGGTCCTGACCAAGGTCAACTTCGGCTGCTTGCACGAGTCTCTGGATCGCCCCTCGAT
Organism: Chloroflexota bacterium; assembly: GCA_013695975.1. GTDB lineage: Bacteria > Chloroflexota > UBA6077 > UBA6077 > JACCZL01 > JACCZL01. The sequence continues at coordinate 644 of JACCZL010000234.1, read as the reverse complement.
TCTGGTTCTCTATCAACCCCTCCCGCCCCTCGACAGGCTACGCGCGCAGACGTGGGTGGAGACGATCACCGATCCGCTGGCGCTGGGTTTGACCGGTGGGGTGTTGCTCCTTTTCGAGGCGCAGTTCGGCCTGAGCGCCATCAGCCTGTCCTTCCTCATCCTGCTGGTCGTGCTCCTCTGGGCGACCGTCGCCATGTTCATCGGACGATCGTACCTCGCCGCGCTCCAGCGTGCCCTGGCGAAACGGTACCTCGGGGGCGGCACGCGGTTGGTGAAGGACCGCTCGATGACGGCCGTGCTCGAGAAGGGGCTCGGAAGTCGGCATCCTGGCGAAGTGATCTACTCGCTTAACGTCCTGGAGGAGCTCGAACACGAGTCGCTCCCGCTGTTCCTGGAGAGCCTCCTGGAGCATCCCGTGGCGACCGTCAGGCAGGATGTCCTCGCTCGGATCGAGCGGCTGGACCTTTCCGCGCTGGCGGATCGAGTCCTGGACGGCGTCGAGCGCGACCCGTCGCCCGCGGTGCGGGCGGTGGCGTTGCAGGCCTACGCCGCGCTCGGCAGGGCAGGCGTCGTAGAGCAGGTCACGCCGTATCTAGGACATCCGGAGCCGGACATCCGCGTCGGGGCGCTGATCGGGCTGCTGC
>JACCZL010000230.1 GCA_013695975.1 Chloroflexota bacterium | reverse complement strand
CAACGTCGCGGCCGAGCTTGGTGGTGGCGCCCGTCGACGCTACGAGTACGAGAACGAGGGGAATCTCGTCTCCCTCGGGCAGGGCGACGCGGTGGTCGACATCCGCGGCGTCAGGCTCGAGGGCTTCCCCGCCTGGCTCCTCTGGCGCGGCTTCTACCTGAGCCAGTTGATGGGGTTCAAGGATCGCCTAGGCGTCCTACTCGACTGGTTCTCGGCCTACTTCGTGCTCCGCGATACGGCCAAGCTCGACGTCGGTGCCGCCGACACGCCCACTCCTGAGAAAGAGGGAGCCTGAAGACTATCTCAGAACGCTTGAAGGGTTGCCGGTAACCAGCAGGGGGTGGAGCATCGGTCCGCAGCCGTGGTTAGTCGGCGCCAGCTTCTGCCGAGAGACCGGATGCGTGGGATTACCGGCGACTGCGATCGGCAGACTCGCTCGATGTGACGGGAGGCTCGACGGGGATCGGCGCACCGCTGTCCACGAACGGCGGGTGACAGCCGCGATTGATCCGCAACTCGAAGACGTCCGGGCGGGCGTAGTGCCCCGCCACGTCGAGGCTGTGCTTGGCCTTGACCACCTGCCCGAGATCCAGGTCCGCATATAGGATGCCCTCTTGCTCCCAGAGCGGACCGGCCAGGTAGTCACCACCCGGCGAGACGATGGCGCTACCCCCGCGCATCAGCCAGCCGCTGTCGTCCGGGAAGCCGGCTAGGGTCGGCTCATCCGACAGGGCATCCCGTGAGAGGACCTGGGAGCAGGCGACCACGAAGACGCGACCTTCGTAGCCAATGTGGCGCAGAGTTGGCTGCCAGGCGTCGCCACAGTCCGCCGTTGGGGCGAGATGAATCTGTTCGCCCTGGGCGTACAACCCATAGCGGGCCAGCGGCATCAGGTTCTCCCAGCAGATCAGGCCCCCGACTCGCCCGGCTGGCGTGGGGACCACCGACAGGGTGCTGCCGTCGCCCTGCCCCCAGACGGTGCGCTCCTTGTACGTGGGCATCAGCTTCCGATGGCGCAGGAGCAGCTCGCCGTCCGGGCCGTACACGAGCAGGGTGTTGTAAAGCGTCCCCCGGCTATAGGCCGCTTCGCGCTCGGTGACCCCGATGGCGACGACCGCTTGGGCGGAGCGCGCCGCCTGCCCGAGCCGATCGGCGATCGGCCCGGGTACCTCTACCGCGTTGGCATAGAGTCGGGCGAAGGCTTCCGCCTCGAGACCCGACTGTCCACCGTCGCTACTCGCCCAGAGCCAAACCGGATAGCCTGGGATCAGCGATTCCGGCATCACGATCAGGTCGGCGCCACCCTCGGCCGCTTCCCCGATCAGCCCGATGGCTTTCTCAAGGGTCGCCTCGCCGTCGAGGAACACCGGGGCAGCCTGGACGGCCGACGCGCGAACCACCTGGAGCGTCTCACGCATGCTCACTCCTCCTCGCGAGCGAAGCGACCCTCCTGCCGTTGCTCCGCCGGCTCAGTTCTCCATTTCCACCGAGAGCGGCCGAGGCGGACAGGGCGCCTCGCCAGCCGATGATAGCGCCGGAACCAAACCAGGTCTACGCTTAAGTCCCCTCGCGTAGCCTCGCGATCTCGGCGTCGAGGGGCTCGAGCGCGGCGTACTCCTCGGCGGCGAGCTTGTAGCAACGCTGCAGCAGGAGCTCGGTCAACCGGCCGCCGTGTTCGCCCGGATCGCGGGCGGCGAGCAGCAGCTCGGCGACCCGGTATTGCTCGCCAAGATGGCGGCCGACACCCTCCATCTCGCGAACCGTCTCGGCCACCAGCACTTCGTCTCCGCCCTCGATGCCGTAGCGGACCGTGCCGGTCAGCTTGGCCAAACGACCGACCTTCTCAGCGTCGCTCATGACCGTCATCAGCAGCGCGTCCACGTCGACCCCGGGCAGCGCCTCCTGCCCGGGCTCTTCTTCGACCGGCAGCCGCTCGGCGTAACTGGTGTACAGGCGGGCGTACTCGCCGGCGACGTCGGCGACCAGCATCAGAAGGCGCTGCATGTCCGTCGCGTCGACCGTGCCGCCGTCGAGAAGGTCGTCACCGCGGGCCGCGGCAAGCTGGCGGACGCGCGCCAGGCTCTCGACGCGCTCGGGAAACGGCGGGAGTGGGAAGACCGACGGACCGCTCGGCATCAGCGACGGCATCTGGGCCGCGAACATGGCCGGAACGTACTTCGCCAGGTCCATCGTGATCGGCGGGACGACGATGTAGCTCCCGAGGACGATCTCGGGGTCGCCGATCGCCCTGAAGTACACCAGCGCGTGCCCGCGCGGCCGCTCGGGATCCCCACGCTCGAAGTTCGGCTGCATACTCGAAGTATAGTCGGCGGCGATCGGTCGGGGCAGATCGGTGGAGGACCGCGGCGGCCTGAGCGCCCGGGTCGCGGGAATTTTGCGCATTTTGATCAATTTGGGCGGGGGGATGTTAGTTCCGGCCAGTACCGCGGGGGCAGGTCGAGGCGTTGGTATACTGTGGCGTCCGGCATGGTGCGCAAGGGGGTCGAACAAGCGTGGCGATCGTAGAGGCGCGGCACCCCGCACCCCCACCCACAGACTTCGAGGTCGTCATCGGGCTGGAAATCCACTGCCAGCTATTGACGAGCAGCAAGATGTTCTGTGGCTGCTCGGCCGACTACGCCGGGGCGCCGCCCAACACCCACGTCTGTCCGATCTGCCTGGGAATGCCGGGGGTGTTGCCGGTCATCAATCGGCGGGCGGTCGAGTTCACGCTCATGACCGGGCTGGCGCTCAACTGCGCGATCCCCGAGGCCAGCAAGTTCGATCGCAAGAACTATCCGTACCCCGATCTGATGAAGGGCTACCAGATCTCGCAGTACGACCTGCCCTTCACCCGCGACGGGTGGGTCGATGTCGAGGTCGACGGCCAGGTCCGACGGGTCGGGATGGAGCGGGTCCATCTCGAGGAGGACACCGCCCGCCTGGTCCATGCCCCGGACAGCGAGGGGCGGCCCTGCAGCCTGCTCGACGTCAACCGTTCCGGGGTGCCGTTGATGGAGATTGTCAGTAAGCCGGACCTGCGCTCACCAGCCGAGGCGCGGGCCTACCTCCAGAAGCTGCGGGCGATCCTCCGAACGCTCGGGGTCTCGACCGGCAACATGGAGGAGGGCTCGTTCCGCTGCGATGCCAACATCTCGCTCCGGCCCCGCGGCGTCGAGGCGCTAGGCACCAGGACGGAAGTCAAGAACATGAACTCGTTCCGCTCGGTCGCGCGGGCGCTCGAGTACGAGATCGGTCGCCAGACGGCGCTCCTCGAGCGGGGTGAGCGGGTGGTTCAGGAGACCCGCGGCTGGGTCGAGGACCGCGGGGTGACGGTGAGCCAGCGCTCGAAGGAGCAGGCCCACGACTATCGATACTTTCCCGAGCCGGACCTGCCGCCCCTCTTCGTCGCGCGCGCCCGGGTCGAGGAGCTACGGGCGGCTTTACCGGAGCTGCCCGACGCCCGCAGCGAGCGCTACGGCCGAGAGTACGGCCTGACGCCGTACCTGGCTGGGCAGCTCGCGACGAGCCGTGACCTCGCCGAGCTCTTCGAGCAAACCGTGCGGCTCTACCCCGACCCCACGACGGTCGGCAACTGGATCCAGACCGAGCTCTTCCGTCTTCAGAAGGAGGGCGGCGACGAGGCAGAAGCCAGGGCGCTGCTATCGGCCGAGCATCTTGCCGAGCTGCTGCGCCTGCTCGAACAGGGGGCGGTGAGCGGAAGCGCCGCCAAGCAGGTCTTCGAGGAGCTGTACCGCACCGGCCGCGCGCCCACCGAGATCGTCGAGTCGCTCGGCCTAGCTCAGGTCAGCGACGTGGATGCCCTCGGCGGGGCCGTCCGCGACGCGATCGAGGCCAACCCACGTCCCGTCGCCGACTACCGCGCTGGCAAGACGGCCGCGCTCGGGCGGCTCGTCGGCGAAGTCATGAAAGCCACCCGCGGCCGCGCCAACCCGGCCACGGTGAGCGAGCTCCTGCGGCAGGAGCTCCATGCCGAGTAAGCAGTGCCCAGCGGGCCGGAGACGAACGATGTCTATTGCCCACTGCCGAGTGCCCACCGGCCACTGACGCCGTGCGCGCCATCTGCACCGGCATCAGCGGGACCGAGCGGGTCGGGTTCCTCGACGAGGTAGCGAGGCTGGCGGCTGAGGCGGGTCGGCCGGTCGAGATCTTCGACGTCCGCGAGGCGATGTTCCAGATCGCCGAGGACGTTGGTGAGCCGGTCGAGGAGGAGACGATCCTCGACATGTTCCCGCCCGCCCTGGTCCTGCTGCGAGCGGCGGCGCTCGAAAAAATCTCGAGTCTCTGCGAGCAGGCGGGCAACTATCCCGACTGGATCATCAACACCCACGCCGTCTTCCGCTGGAAGAACACCCTGATCTCCGGGTTCGATCCCTACTATCTCGGCCGCCTCAGGCCAGATCTCTATGTCACGATCACGGCCGGCGTCCTGACCGTGCGCGAGCGTCTCCGGCGCTACCCACGCTGGGAGGAGACGAGCGTCGCGGACCTGCTGGTGTGGCGCGAGGAGGAGCAGTGGGCGACCGAGGAGATGGCCCGCATCCACCACAAGCCCCAGTACCTGCTCGGACGGCGGGTGACGCCGCGCTCGCTCTTCCGCCTGATGTTCGAGGCCGACGTTCGGACCGCGTACTTGAGCTATCCGATGCAGCACGTCGAGGCGGCTGCCGAGCGCGGACTCGACGCCTTTAAGCAACGCCTCGAGCCGCGGCTGGTGATCTTCGATCCTGCCGACGTCGACGACTTCGTGGTCGAGGGCGCGGCCCCGCCCGACCGATCGGGTGCGACGAGCGGGGTCGCGGTGGTCGAAGGCGAGGGCCCAGCCGCCGATCCCAGCCATGGGCCCCGCGAGCTGCAGCACATCTCTGACCAGATCGTTTTCCGCGACTACAAGCTGATCGCCCAGTCGGACATGGTCATCGTCTTCTACGACGTCCTGGTGCCCTCGCCGGGCGTCATCAGCGAGATGAACTACGCCCTACAGACCGGCAAGCAGGTCTACGGCGTCTGGCTGCCGACGACCGAGCCATCGCCCTTCTTCACGCGCTACTGCACGCGCTGGTTCCGCTCGGAGGACGAGCTGGTGGCCTACTTCGAGCGGATCGGAGTTGCGGAGGGGACGGCAAGCGGGAGACGATAGATAGGGATACGTCCGCGGTCTACCGTCTACTAGATGGACAAGTCCTCGACCATCAGAGAGCCGCCGCAGGCGCAGCAGCGGACCATGCGGCCCAGGCTCGGCATCTCGCGGGAGCAGCCGGCATGGTGGACCACGCGGCCATCGACGACCTCGCCCACTTGACGGCTGCACAGCATGCAGATGAGCGCGGGCCGGCTGGTCGGCCAGGCAAAGCTCTTTCGGGGGATGCTCGAGATGGCGGGTGCTTGCATGGCCACGATTGTTCCTCGCTGTTCAGTCTAGTTGTGAGACGTAACGCCGTCGGTGATGTCGAGGTGATGGCCGCGAATCGTCGCGCCGAATGATCTAACGCAAACCTAACGATGCGACGCGCTTGCAGGGGCGACGCTTGCCTCGCCCATAGGCATAGGGCCCAACCGAGCGCCGCTCTACAGGAGCCTGCCGGCCGGGCTGCACGACCTATTGTCGACAAATGGCCGCGGGTTTGCTACCCTACTTGGAGGCTGGTCGCCAATCCAGCAATCTCCGTTCAGTGGGCCGCGGACCTTCGGTTCGCCCGCTCGGCCCGTGCGAACCGTGGGAGCGCCCGTGCCTGAGCCGATGCGCGGCCACTCGGTGGGCCGCCGCCGTTTCCTCCTCGCTGCCCTGGCCTTCGGGACCCAGTCGATCGTCGCGGCGTGCCAACAGCGGCTTCCTCTGTCGGCCGCGACGCCGAGTGCGAGCACGGCGCCCGCTCGACGGGTGCAGCCGCTGGCTGACGCGACGCCACCGGCCGCGCCGAGTGACAGGCTCGACGTCGACTTCGCCGGCATCGTCAGGCTGGAAGGCGTCTCGATCGAGCAGGAGCCGGTCAGGCCGGGCGACTTCCTGAGGGTCTGGCTATACTGGCAGGCGATCGGCGATCCCACCGAGGACCTCCGATCGATGGGCGAGCTGGTCGGTCCGAACGGCCGAACAGTTGGGCGCGAAGACGACCAGATCGGTCCCCGCGGGAACCAGCTCCGCCGCTGGCGCCGCGGCGACCGAGTGGTCGACGAGATGCGCATCCGCGTCGCCCCCAACAGCCCCTCCGGCGAGTACAGCCTCGGCGTGGCGGTGCTCCGCCCGGACAACCAGACCCGCGTCCCGCTCACCTCGCCCCACGCCGCTCTGGCCTTCTCGAGCGAAGACGCCGTGTTGGTCAAGACGATCGAGGTCGGGTAGACGCGCTACCTGTTCATTGCTTCGATGATCGCGTCGGCGAACTCGGCGGTGCCGACGGCGGTCGGGTCGTCCCGTTGCGGCTTGAGATCGTAGGTCACCCGGCGCCCCTCGGCGATCACGTGGGCAATCGCCCCATCCAGGCGTTCGGCGGCGTCGCGCTCCTGGAGATGCCGGAGCATCATCACCCCCGACAGCATCGCGGCGGTCGGGTTGACCTTGTTCTGGCCAGCGTACTTCGGGGCGCTGCCGTGGATCGGCTCAAAGACGGCCCCCATCTCGCCGATGTTGGCGCCTGGCGCCACGCCGAGGCCGCCGACCAGGCCGGCGCAGAGGTCGGACAGGATGTCGCCATACAGATTCGGCATCACCAGCACGTCGTACAGCTCCGGCTTCTGGACCAACTGCATGCACATGTTGTCGACGATCAGGTCGTTGACCTCGATCTCGGGGTACGCCTTCGCGACGTCCTGCCCGACCTGCAGGAAAAGCCCGTCGGAGAACTTCATGATGTTGGCTTTGTGGACGATCGTGACCTTCTTGCGGTTGTTGGCACGGGCGTAATCGAAGGCGTACTTGACGATGCGCCGACTCCCGAAGACCGAGATCGACTTGATGCTGATGGCCGCGTCCTCTCGGAGGATCCCCGCCCCGAGCGAGTTGATGTGCCTGATCAAGTCCTTCGTCTGGGGCTCGTCGAATTGGAACTCGACGCCGGCGTACAGGTCCTCGGTGTTCTCGCGGACGACGACCAGGTCGATCTTGTCGTAGCGGCTGCGGACACCCTTGTACGTCTTGCACGGGCGCAGGTTGGTGTAAAGGTCGAGCACCTTGCGGAGCGCGACGTTCACGCTGCGGAACCCCTTGCCGATCGGCGTGGTGATCGGCCCCTTGATGGCGACCTTGTTGCGCTTGATCGACTCGAGCACGGCGTCCGGCAGGGGCGTCCCATGTTCCTCCAGCATGTGGATCCCCGCGTCCTGGACGTCCCAGTTGATCTGGACCCCCGTCGCCTCGATCGCGCGGCGGGTCGCCTCCATGATCTCAGGCCCGGTCCCATCCCCGGGAATCAGCGTCACGTTGTGGGCCACAGCGCCCTCCCTCTTGTCGTGTGTAGGGGCGCACGGCGTGCGCCCTTCGGGTCGATGCGCCGATTGCCGGCCGAAGGGCGCACGCCGTGCGCCCCTACGAGATGAAGCCTCGGTAATCCCTGAGGGTCAACCGCAACTGCTCCGGGCGGCGGTTGACGGCGTTGGCGATCAGGTCCATCGTCAGGCGAACCGCCTCCATCTTGTCCCTGACCTGTGGGTCCTTCTGGAGGACCGTGTTGAGGCTGTAGCAGGCCGCGGCCTGATACATCGCGCGGAACAGCTCGAACTCCTCCAGCAGCGTACTCGGGACGTCAGACTGGGCGATCAGGCGTGGGTAGATCGCCGCGGCCTGCCCGTTCGCCTGCTGCTCGAGGCGGTCGATGTACTTGCGCTCCGAGGCGTCGTCAGTGGCCCGATAGCTGTTGTAGGCGATCTCACGGGTACCGGTCGGCGTCTCGCCGATCAGCAGGCGGTCCATGAAGCGTTCGAGGGACAGCCGTTCGAGGATGACCGCGTCGTCGAAGTCCCGCTTGAGCAAGAAGACGCTCGTGACGAAGAGCGGCTCGAGCGGGTTAGTAAAGACGCGCTCCTGACCAAAGACCGGCCCGACGTCAAGCATGGCGCGGGCGTTGTCGAAGGCGAACAGGCGGGCCATGACCTCACGGGTCTTCTCGGGACCCAGCCTCTCGAAGTGTTCGCGGGTGGGCTGGTGGTCGGCCTGCATCACCAGGCGAGTGACGTCGTCGAGGAGCTGGCGGTGCTCCTCGAGAAACGCTGGGGTCACGTCGGGGACATTTTCGACTTTCGACTTGACCAGGTCGAGCGCGGATTCCGGAAAGTTCTCGACCAGGTTGGTCCGCAAGTAGAAGACCTTCTCGGAGATATAGGTGTAGGCCTCGACGCCCTTGTCGAGGGCAAGGGCGCTGGTCCGCAGCGAGATTTCGTCGTTCTCCGGCGTCAGTCCGACTAGCGCTACGTCGGCATCGGGATTCTCCTCGAGCCAGCGGAAGCAGCGGTAGCCCTGGATTGGGCCGTCCGGGCTCTCAATCCGCCGAGGTCCGATCCGGCGACCGTCCTTCGTCTGGTACACGTAGCGGACGTAAACCCAGTCATCGGAGTGGAAGCGGGTGTTCGGAAACTTCATCAAGCCATAGGAGCTCGTCGATTTGCCCGTGCCCGTTGGGGCGACGTAAAGGACGCCCTTCTTGCCGGACAGCTCGACCGCGGCGCCGTGGAGCGAGTGGATGCCGTACTCATCGGCGAGGACTCGCCCGACCGCCCCGAGGACCCAGCTCTTCAACTGCCCATAGTAGGAGGTGTTGAAAAAGATGACGGTGTCATGCTCACGGCTGTAGTAGGCCGCCTCTTCCTCGTCGGCGAGATCGCCGAAGGCGTACACCATCACCTGGGGCTCGGTCGGCGCCGGCTTGCCGCTCGCCTTCTGCCACTCGTCAGGGCTAAACCAGTTGTCGACCCAGAAGTCGATCAAGTGATCGCTATTGGTGTGGGCGCGGACCCGGATGCCATGGACGACGACATCGTGGACGCGGGTCTTGCGCCGGCCCTGCTCGGACTCCATGTAGCGAGAGGCCGACCCGACGAGCTTGTCGAACAAGCCCGGCTTGGCGTCGACCGCCTTGTCGTGGACCTTGGTGCGGCTCTTCGTCCGGGTCAGGACGTTGCTCGCCCCGATCGGCGTTCCAGGCCACTCGACGGAGGAGCCGCCCTCCCGCGCGCCGGGGAAGGTAAACAGCTCCTTTTCGGCAATCGCCATAAGACTGCTCCTTTGGAGGACTGAGCACCGAAGGCCGCGCGGATAGTGGCGCGGTCCTCAGTCGTCGTTCAGAGGCCGACCTCTTCGATCGCCCCGCGCAGGACGCGTGCCGAGTCCAACAGGGCCGCGCGCTCGTCAGGGGCCAGGTCGAGGTAAACGGACTTTTCGCGGCCCCCGGCGCCGACCACACAGGGGATCGACAGGGCGACGTCGCGGATGCCCAGATAGCTCCCGTCCATCAGCGTCGAGACCGGTAGGACTCGCTTTTCGTCCAAACGAATCGCCCGCAGCAGCTCGACGATCATCGGCGCCACGGCGTAGAACGTGCCGCGTTTGCGCTTGATCACTTCGGCCCCTCCAAAGCGGGTGGCCTCGATCACTTCCTGGAGCATCTGGTCGCTGTAGCCGGGAAACTGGCGCAGGGGGATGCCTGCCACGGTGGCGGTGCTTGTGACCGGGACCTGACTGTCCCCATGCTCGCCCAGCATGTAGGCGTACACTTGGTCCGGGGAAACGCCCAGCCGATCGCCGAGCAACGACCGAAAGCGGGTCGTATCCAGGAGCGTGCCGGTCCCGATCACCTTGTCGACCGGTAGGCCGGTCGTCGTAATGGCTTGATAAGTCAAAACGTCGACCGGATTGGCGACCATGATCAGGTAGGGAGCGCGGTTGTACTTCATCACCTGCTCGAGGACACCCCGCATCAGGTCGACGTTTTTCTTGAGCAGATCGAGGCGCGTCTCACCCGGTTGGCGCGGGATGCCGGCGGTGATGACGATGAAGTCAGAACCCTCGCTCGCGTCGTAGTCGCCGGCTCGGATGACGCAACGATGCGACAGGGCCATGCCGTGCAGGAGGTCGAGCGCCTCACCTTCGGCCGCATCCTTCATGATGTCCAGGACCACCAGCTCCTGGAACCCGCCATCGAGCAAGAGTTGGAACAGGGTGGTCGAGCCGACCCGCCCGGCGCCCCCCACCACGGTCACCTTCATCGGCCTCTCCCGTCCAAAATTGGTCTAAATGTGTGCCCGAAGCCTGTTGTCAGGGGCTTAGGGCTATGGTACACTACGCTCTGCGTCAGCGCGAGTAGCTCAGCGGATTAGAGCGCAGCCCTGCGGAGGCTGAGGCCCCGGGTTCGAATCCCGGCTCGCGTACCAGACCAGGGCTCGGAGCAACCGTCGGTTAGTTCTCCATGCCGTCCAGCGGGCGGGCTAATCGCGGTTTTTTTTGCCCAAATTTGGACCGTGTTGGCGCCCTGGAGCATGCGGTGGGGAGACGAGACGATGGAGCGCAAGCGGCTCGTAGCAGACCGGTTTCGTCGGATCTGGCACATCGTCGAAGACATTGCCGACGCTCCGGGGAGGAGCCGCCGCGAGCTTGCCGACAAGTTCCATCTCAGCGAACGTCAGGTCCAGGCGGACCTGAACATCATCCGCACAGAGATGCACCTGCCGCTGGTGCGTCGCCAGGGCTACCGCTTCGTGCGAGAGGAGCCGGACGGTAGCGGTGAGGGCGCGCCCGATCTGCGCGAGGCCCAGCTCCTGGTGATGGTGCTCCGACAGGCCACTCAGGACCCGTCGATCCCGTCCGAGCGCCTGAGCTCGCTGATGCGAAAGCTGCCTGACATGTTCCCGGCCCATCTCCAGCCGTTAGTCCAGCGCACCCTCGATGCGGTGACCTCGCCCCGCTCCAACCAGCACCAGGTCTTCGCGGCGCTCGCCGACGGGCTCTTGCGCGGGAGCTTCGTCAAGCTGTACTATCCGCCCGGCGACACGAGCTCCCCGCTGTCCGAGCCGATCGTGCGGCCAGAGTTCGTAGTGCCCTATCTCGACGCGTGGTACGTGATCGGCGAATGTCGCCAACGCAACCGGACCATGATGTTCAACCTGGACGGCGTCGCGGCGGTCAGTATGGCGGCCGAGGTTTGATGGCCGAGCGGTACCGAGCTGCTCGTCGCCGCTTCCTGCGAGCCGCCGTCGCAACGGTCGCCGGCATCGGCCTGGCCGGACCCTGGATGGCGTGGGCCGAGGACGAGCCCGTCGACCCGTCGGCGACTACCCCGCCGACGGAGCCCGAGCCGGAGCGGGACACGGTAACCGAGGTGGCCGGTCCCCCGGTGTTCACGCCGAGTGGGGTCCCGCCCATGGCGCTGGCGATTCCGAGTCTCGGGGTCGACGCCAGGATCACCGGCGTGGGCCAGGACGAGGAAGGGGCGATGGCTGCGCCAACCAACCCCGACGAGGTGGCGTGGTACACGCTCGGGCCGGGCATGGGCGTCGGCGGGAACGTCGTCTTCGCCGGCCACATCGACTGGGGCGGGCGGCTGCGGGTGTTCAGTCGCCTGCACACCCTCGACGCCGGCGACGCCGTGCTCGTGGTCGACGCTGCCGGCAATGGCTACCAGTACGTGATCGAATGGAGCCGCTGGGTCCGCGCCGATGGGGCGCCCGTCGAGGAGATTTTCGCCCAGTCGAGCGCCCCGACCCTGACGCTGATCACCTGCGGCGGCGAGTACCGCCCCGAGACTCGCGAGTACCTCGACCGCCTGATCGTCCGAGCCAGGGGCGCCTAGTCGCCCCTACCACGTGAGCGCGACCAGCAGGCCGAGCTGCGCGCCGACGAACACTTCGAACGGTGTGTGGCCGAGGAGCTCCAGGAGGCGCTTCTCGTTGAAGCGCTGGTACTCGATGACTTCCTCGAGCATGCGATTGAGGATCCGAGCCTGGATGCTGACCGCCCGCCGAATGCCGGCCGCGTCGTAGAGGACCACGCCGGCGAAGACGATCGCCAACGCGAAGGCGTCGGAGCCGACCCCGCTGTCGATCCCAACCCGCGTGGCCAGGGCGACCACCACCGCCGAGTGCGCGCTGGGCATGCCGCCGGCGCGTGCCAGGTAACTGAGATCCAGGCGGCGCTCGCGTAGCAGGATGATCAGCAGTTTCGAAAGCTGCGCCAGCGTCCAGGCCAGGAAGCTGACGATCAGCACGTCGTTGCGGAGGATGTCGGCCATCAAAAGGCCGGTTCGTCGCCGCCCAGGTGCGAGGTTTCCAGCAAGCGGGTGACCTGCAGCTCGGCCCCGTCGAGGATCGCTGCGCAGCGGTTGGCGAGCTGCATGCCGCGCTCGAAGTGCTCGATCGCCTCTTGCAGCGGGAGCCCGCCCTGCTCCAGATGTGCGATCGTCTCATGGAGGCCGCGGAAGACCTCCTCGAAGCTCAGTTCTTCGGCGTTCATCTCGCCTCCTCGTTAGGATAACCCCTCCCGGGCGTGGTAGGGGCGGTTCGCGAACCGCCCCTACGGCCAAGCGATGGGGCCGGAGGAGGGACGTCATCGGGTTGGACTCCCGTCGTCATGGCCTCGACGGCGCCGTCCGCCAGTTGGATCGAGAGCGCCTCCGCGACGCCAACGTCGCGAATCGAGCGGACCACCCCGTTGCCGCGCAGGCTCACGATGCTGTAGCCGCGGGCCAGCGTCGCGGTGGGACTCAGGGCAGCCAGCTGGAGGCCCCGTCCGGCCAGGTGCTCGCGGGCTGTGCTGAGCCGATGTGCCAGCAGCACCCGCCCGCGCTCCAGCTCCTGACGCACCGCCTGCCGGCCGGTGGCGACCCGCGTCAGGGGAGCATGGACGAGGAGGCGGTCACGTCC
>JACCZL010000221.1 GCA_013695975.1 Chloroflexota bacterium | reverse complement strand
GCGTGACCCGGTGAACAATCCGGGCTAGTGCCCCTTCCCTTCAGGGAGGGGGGAGGGGGTGGGGGGTAGGTCAGGTCGCGGGATCGGGCGGGTGGCCTCCCACCCCTGGTCTGAGGGCTCGTAGAAGCGCTCGGCGACGCCGTCGGGGAGGTACTGCTGGGCTATCCAGTGACCCGGGTGGTCGTGCGGGTACCGATAGTCGCGGCCATAGCCGAGGCCGTGGGCGCCGCCGAAGGAGGCGTTGCGGAGGTGGAGCGGGACCTCGGTGTTGGCGCCGCGCTCGATGGCCGCCTTGGCGGCGTTGATGGCGCGGAGGGCCGAGTTGGACTTGGGCGCCAGGGCGAGATAGAGCGTGGCCTGGGCCAAAATCAGCTCGGCCTCGGGATAGCCGACGACTTCCACGGCCTGCGCGGCGGCCTGGGCGACGACGAGGGCCTGGGGCTCGGCGTTGCCGACGTCTTCGGAGGCCAGGATCAGGAGGCGGCGGGTGATGAAGCGGACGTCCTCGCCGGCGACGACCATCTTGGCCAGCCAGAAGATCGCCGCGTCCGGATCGGAGCCCCGGATCGATTTGATGAACGCGGAGATGGTCTGGTAGTGGTCATCGGCCTGGCGATCGTAGCGGACCTGCCGCGCCTGCATCGCCTCCCGAACGATCTCGGTCGTGACCTGCCGCGCGGGGGCGGCCCTGGCGGCCGCCTCGAGCACGTTGAGCGCCGTGCGGGCGTCGCCGGCCGCTGTCGTCGCGAGCAGGTCGAGGGCGTCCTCGTCGATCGAGAGGTCGAGCGCCCCGAGACCCCGCTCCTGGTCGGCAAGCGCCCGCTCCAGGATGAGACGGACGTCAGCCGGCTCGAGCCCCTCCAGGCGGAAGATGCGGAGGCGTGAGCGGAGTGGCGCAATAATGTCGAAGTAGGGGTTCTCGCTGGTCACCCCGATCAAGGTGATCAGCCCTTCCTCGACGTGGGGCAAGAGGGCCGCCTGCTGGGACTTGGACCAGCGGTGGATCTCGTCGACGATCAGAATCGTCCGCCCGCCGCCGGCGCGGGCTCGGGCGACGACCTGCTTGAGGTCGGCCAGGCCCTCGGTCACGGCGCTGACCCCCTCCCAGTGCGCGCCGCTGGCCTGGGCAATCAGCCGCGCCAGGGTCGTCTTGCCACTGCCGGGCGGCCCCCAGAGGACCAGCGAGCCGGTCTGCCCCGATTCGACGGCCCGCCGCAGTGGCTGGCCTGGCGCCAGGATGGCGCGCTGGCCGACCAGCTCGTCGAGGGACCGCGGCCGCATCCTGGCCGCCAGCGGGAGGTCAGCCGACGGGCCGCTGAACAGCCCCGGTTGGGCACGCATGCGCTCGGCCATTGGGATCATTCTACGGCCTTTCGCCCGCCCGCTTCCGCCCTACGGCGCACCGCCCTGTTGGCTGCTACCATCCGGTGTGCGATCGAAGGCTCAGCATCGCGCATGTGAGCACCTGAGAAGCCGATGAGCGACACGCTCAGCCTCCCCCATCTCGAGCTGCTCGCGAGCGTCGAGCTCTTCGCGAGCCTGGACCGAGTTGCACTGGCGCGGCTGGCGGTGTACGTCGAGCACATCGCGGTCCAGGACGGGGTCGCCGTGTGCCGGCAAGGCGACGCCGCCGACAGCCTTTACGTCGTCGCACGCGGCGTGTTCGGCGTCTTCGCCGTCACGGCGGACTCCCACGCCGAGACGCGTCTGGCGACACTCTACCCCGGCGACTACTTCGGCGAGATGGCGCTCCTCACGGCTGAGCCCCGCTCGGCGACCGTCCGCGCCGAGGCTGATGGCGAGGTCCTGGGATTGGAGCAAGCGCGCTTCGTCGATCTCCTCCGCCGTGACCCGAGCATCGCCCTCACCATCGCGGCGAGGCTCAGCCGGCGCCTGAGCGCAGCCGATCAGACCATCGTGCAGAGTGAGCGACTCACCGATCACGGCGTCGAGCGGGCGCTCGAACGCCTGGTCCCCGAGCGGCACCGGCAGCTCCTAGAAGCCAGTGTTCTTGAGCAGGTATCACGGGCGGCGCTCGGCGCCCTATTCGGCTCGTGCGCCGGCGTGGTGGCCGAAGACCTCGAGATGCTCGGCGTTGTGGAGGGCCAGTCGCCGGGCCGGGTTCTGCACGTCCTCCGCACACGCTTCGAACGGGAGGCGGGCGCTGAGCCTGCGCAGGCGTTCGCACAGGAAGCGGCCTCTCGGCTCGCCGAGGCCGAGTGCTGGGACGAGGCGCTGGGCATACTCGCGCGACAGGGACCGCGCGCTGCGTTCCTCGGCGTCTTGGGTCGAGCGGTTCGCGCTGTCCCGCCGCTCTCCAGCCAGCCGGCGATGCGCTGGGCCGAGCGGATCGCCGACGAGGATGCGGAACGAGACGCCGAGCTAGCCCTGCTCAGAGGATCGCTACACGAGGAGCGTGGAGACCCGGCCGCGGCCGCCACCCTCTTGCGTCGGGCGCTCGGCGCCGCCCTGGTGTCGGATCCGGCGAGCGGGGGACGACTCAGCGCGGAGATCACGCGTCTCGCAAGGGGCAGCGACATGGCGGCCGGGCGCGGGGTCGCGTCGGGGCCGCTACCGCTGCCGGCGCGGTGGCCGGATGTCCGCCTGATCCTGGGGCTCGGCGCGGCGGCCGGACTGCTCGTGACCGCCGCGGTCGGCGCAGCGGACCCACGCTGGGTCTTTGGCCTGCTCCTGGCGTCAGCAATCGCGCTCTGGATGACTCGGATTGTCGCGGACTTCGTGGTCAGCCTGGGCCTCGTCGCGGCCTGGGTCCTCGCGGGAATTGCAACTCCGGCCCAGGCGATGTCCGGGTTCGCTTCGGCCGACTGGCTCTTCGTCCTTGCCATCCTCGGGATCGCCGCGGCGGTCGCTCGCTCGGGCCTGCTCTTCCGGGTCGGTCTCATCCTCATCGGTAGGATCCCAGGGGGCCTGTTCTGGCAAGCTGGCGCGCTGCTCCTGACGGGCCTGCTCCTCTCGCCGCTCCTACCGATGAGCATGGGGCGGGCCGCGCTCACGCAACCCCTCGCCCTGGCCATCGCCGAAGGTTCTCGACTCCGCGACCGTGAGCCCGCCGCCGCGGTCCTTGGCCTGGCGGCCTGGACCGGCTCGAGCCCCCTGATGTTCCTCTTCTTGAACGCCTCGCCGGTGTGTCTGCTGGCCTGGGGGCTCCTGCCGCCCGAGAGCCGGCTGTCCTTCGACTGGTTCCACTGGCTCGCCGCGGCGATGCCTCTCAGCGTCTTCGTGGCCCTCGGCGCGCTCGGGGTGCTGTTCCTCCTGTTCCGACCAGGCGCGACGTCGGGGCAGGTGCGCGACCGCCTGGAGGTCCAGCTTGCCGCGCTCGGCTCGCCCAGCGTGCGCGAGTTGGCGATGGTCGCGGTGCTCGGGCTCACGCTCGTCGGGTGGCTGCTTGCGTCGACGCTCAACGTCGGCATCGCGGCGGTTGCCGTGCTTGGCCTTCTCGGCGCCGTCGCGACCGGCAGTTTCGACCGACAAGCCTTACGGGAGCTGGACTGGGACTTCCTGGTCTTCTTCGGCGTCGCGCTCAGCGTTGGCCACTTGGCGGTCGCCCTCGGGCTGGGCCACGTCGCCGCGGAGCTGGTCGGCGGTCAGCTCGAGCGCATCGGGGCGAGCCCGCTGGCGTTCGTGCTCAGCCTGGCCTGCTTGAGTCTCCTCGTGCGCCTGCTGACGGCCCAGGAACCGACGGTCCTGCTGCTCGGGCTGGCGTTCATTCCGGCCGCGCCCACGATCGGGGTGGACCCCTGGATCGTCGTCGTGACGATCCTCGCGACCAGCGTGCAGTGGTTTCTCCCCTGGCAGTCGCCCAGCTACCTCGTCGCGTATTCGGCGTCCGAGGGCCGCCTCTACTCCCAGAGCCAGGCTCGGCGCTTCGCCGTCGGCTATACCCTGATAACGCTCGCCGGGCTCGCGCTCTCGATCCCCTACTGGCGCCTCATCGGGTTGCTGTAGCGGGAGCCAGCGACGATCTATAGCCGTTCCGCTATCATGGAGCCCATGAAAGCTGCACGTGCCCTGCGCTGGGCTCGCCGGCGGGCCGGTCTCTCGCAACGAGCGCTGGCCGAAAAGAGTGGGATGCCGCAGTCCACGATCGGCCGCATCGAGGCGGGAACGGTCGACCCGCGGGTCGCGACCCTGACCGGGCTGCTGCGCGCCCGCGGGTTCGACCTGGAAGTCGAGCCCCTGCTCGGCGAGGGGATCGATCGCTCCCAGATCCGCGAGCGGCTCGCGCTCTCGCCGGATCAACGGCTGGCCCGCGCCACTGAGGGGGCACGGCGGCTCGCGGCACTGCGGTCGGCGGAGCGGATCACCGACGAACCTTGAGCTGGTGGGCTCGGTGAATCATGCAACCCCGGGCCTTGAGGGCGTCGGGCAGCTCGGCCACAGGACGGCTCCTCGGCCCGCGCGGTCGACATCGTGCTCGCAGCACCTTCGGCGGTCACGTGTCCTGCCGGTATACTGGCGCCATGCCATCGACGAAGCTCTGGAACCGGGCTGACTGTGCCACCTGGGACGCTGCCCGTTCGCGTTATCAGGACGTGCTCGACGCGAACGGCGGTGGGCGGCTGGTCGAGCTTGACCGGTGGTACCACGAGGAGCTGTCGGGGCTGATCGGCGCGCGGGAGCCTGCCTGGCTGGGCCTCGACGAGCTGGTCCGGGTGGTCGAGTGGAAGATGCACCGCGGCGTCTACCGTGCCCGCAACCTGCAGCTCGCCCGTGGGAACAGTGCGACCGAGGTCGAGACGGCGAGTCGCGAGGCGCTGGCGGAGGCGCCGCACCCGACAGCGCCGATCGCCCGTCTGGCCCGCCTGAAGGGAGTCGGGCCGGCCACGGCATCGGCGGTCCTGGCCGCGGCTCGACCGGACGTCTACCCCTTCTTCGACGACGTCGTGGCGGCCGAGATCCCGGACTTTGGTCGGGCCGACTTCACGTTGAAGGTCTACGGCCGCTACGCGGATCGCCTGCGCGAGCGCGCCGCCCTGCTGGCCGTGGGCTGCCCGACCAGCGGCTGGACGCCCCACGCCGTCGGCTGCGCCCTCTGGGCGGCGGCTGGCGGAAAGGGCGGCAGGTAGGCAGCGCGACTGAGGATGCAGGGGATGACCCCCAACGCGGCGAACGATACGAGCGCGGGCGACTGCCGGGTGGAGTGCCCCCGTCTGCCGGAGGAGACAGGCGCGGAGGGTCGACCACCCCTGGAGGTTCGCCACCAGTTTGTCGTCGCGAACGGGCTGCGCTTTCACTGCGTCGAGGCCGGCAGCGGGCCGCTGGTGCTGCTGCTGCACGGATTTCCAGAGTTCTGGTATGGGTGGCGACATCAAATTCCGGCCCTGGCGCAGCGGTTTCGGGTGGTCGCACCCGACTTGCGTGGGTACAACCTGAGTGACAAGCCGTCGGGCTTCTCCAGACTCGACACGCTGGTAGGGGACGTGGCCGGGCTGATCGTCGCCCTCGGGGAGGAGCGGGCGACTGTCGTCGGTCACGACTGGGGCGGCGTGATCGCCTGGGCCACGTCGATGTGGGTTCCGAGCCGGGTCGAGCGGCTGGTGAT
>JACCZL010000192.1 GCA_013695975.1 Chloroflexota bacterium | reverse complement strand
GTGGGGTAGCGGCCGGTGTCGAGGCCGGCGCGGATCGTCAGGCCGGCCCGGGTGGTCGTGCTGCCGATCAGTTGGACGATCACCTCGTGGCTGACCAGTGGCCGCCCGCGCCAGTTCTCGGTGCTGTGGCAGAACATCCGATGCTCGATCTTGTTCCACTTGCTGGTGCCCGGGGGGAAGTGGCACACGGTGATCCGCAGAGCGGTCTCGTCGGCCAAGCGCTGCAACTCGGTCTTCCACAGCCGGGCGCGGCTGCCGTTGCTGCCCCCGCCATCGGCGGTGATCAGCAGTTGCGTCGCCGTCGGGTAGGTGGGGTACCCCATCTGCTCCCACCAGCGGCGCACCGCCTGAACGGCGAAGGCCGGCGTGTCGTGGTCGGCGCCGACGCTGACCCAGCCCCGGTTCGCGGCCAGGTCGTACACGCCGTACGGGATGGCCTTGCCCAGGTCACGGTCCAGGAAGTCATGCACCCGCACCGGTTCGGGCTGCCCGGCGGGCCGCCACTCGCGCCCGCCGTTCTTGAAGTCGCCCACCAGCTCCTTCTTCTTGGTGTCCACCGAGATCACGGGCTGGCCCGCCTCGTGGAAGGCATCGGTGTGAGCGTTGAGGTAGGCGAACTGCGCGTCGCGATCCGGGTGGGCGGTGCCCTCGCGCGTCTTGCGATTGCCCTGCAGGCTGTAGTTGAGCGCACGGAGCAACTCGGCGACCGTCTGGTGGCTGACGCGATGCCCCTGCTGGGCCAGTTCGGCGGCCAACCGCCGGGTGCTCTTGCACGTCCAGCGCAGGGGCGACATCGGGTCACCCCGGGTGACCGGTTCCACAAGGGCTTCGAGGTCGCGCAGCAGGGTCGGGTCGTGGGCGATCACCGTCTTGCGCCCGCCGCCCGGAGCACGCACGCGGCGGTCGGGCACCGGTGCCGCCACCTTGCCCCCCCGGAGCTCGTCGATCCCGGTGTGGATCGTGTTACGCCGCAAGCCGGTCGCCGTCGCCACCGCCGTCACGCCGCCGCGGCCGAGGGCCACCGCCTCCGCCGCGGCCCACAGCCGGCGCCGTCGCTCGTCCAGAAACGGGCGCAAGGCCTCGAATTTCGTCCGGATGGTCGCCACGTCGGCCATGCCATCATTCAAGCACACCGCTCATGGCCGAGCCACTTCGCTCAAGTTATTCCCTGACGGGGCCTTAGTGGCGAGCGCCAGTCCGAGGGCTGGGATGGCCAGCATGGCGTACCCCACGCCGAAGCCGCCCACCGAGCGGCGGACGGTCGCTAGGCACACGGCGAGCGTCGCGAGCAGGAAGAAGCCGAACGGCGCCTCTGCCATCGCACGCACGAAGTGGGTCTGGAGGTATGGGCTCGCGCCGGCGAGCAGCGCCGCGGCAATGCCGGCCAGGGGAGTGCCGAGCTGGACCGCCACGACGTACAGCAGGGCGACCGCGCTGGCCGCGAACAGGATAGCAACCTTGCGCGCATCCATCAGGACGGCCCCCGTCGGAACCCGCCCCTCACGGCGGTTGGCCTCCAGATCGCCGTCGAAGCGGTAGGTCTGATTCAGCGTGTTCAGGTCGTGCCCCTGCAGCCACAGCCCAGTCCTGAAGGCATAGCGGAAGCCGGGCGGCTGGGCGAGCATGTAGTATCCGCCATTCCAGACCTCGTGCTTTAGATCGCCCCGGAGGAACAGGTAGCCGAACAAACGGCCCGTCGCGATCCAATCACTCTCGTCGGGGTGGAAGGTAGTTCGGCTCCGGGCGCCATCGAATACGGTGAAGGCCCAGCCGAAAAGCACCAGGGCTACCAGCGCGTGGACGAGGGGCGCCCGCAACGGGCCGGAGATCGCCGAAGCCGCCACCTTCACACCCGACACGCGTCCGGAGCGGGCGATTGGCAGGCGTTCCAGCCCCATCTCCCCGCTTGGAGCGCGCGGCACAGGAGCCACTGAACGCCCAAGCCGGAGAGCAGCGCCGCGAGCAGGAAGAGCGGCGCCACGTAGCGGTCCCAGTTCATCCCGTAGCCCCACACGATGCCGATCAGGTAGGACAGCAGCCAGAGCAGGAATAGGGCCGCCGGGCCGACCTGGCGGGCGCCGCGCCAGTTCTGCCAGAGCGTCGCGACCAGCGTAGCGAGGCCGAGCACTGCCAACGGGACGTCGAGCGGGACGCCGAGGGTCGTGTTCGACCAGGTCCGATTGATCAGGGTGTGGCCGAGCACCAGGCCAGGTCGGTCGCGGGAGTCGCGCACCGCCTCGCGGGGAATTCGATTTTGCTGACGGCGGAACAGCTCGTCCTGGCGATGCTCGAGCATCGCGAACGTCCGCTGGGCGGGGGCGGGCCAGAGGAAGGGGTTGAGGGCAACAAAGACGCCCCAACCGATCAGCGCAGCGATACCACCCCAGGCGAGGGGGCGCCACCAGCGACGATCGTCGCCGCCCAGCCGGGTCCCGAGCGCCGCTGCCAGGCAGGCCACGCCGATGGCGGGAGTGCTCAAGATCGCCGTCAGCTTGGCGCTGAGCGCGAGGCCCAGGGCCAGGCCGATCGGCAGGGCGCTCGCCAGCCTGCCGATCGGCGCACGTCGGAAAGTGGCGAGCCCCAGCGCGAGCGCCGTGAGTAGCAGCACCGAGAGCGTCGACTCTGGTATCGCGTGGACGAAGTGCTCGCGCAGGTAGGGACTCGCTCCCGCCAGGAGCGCCGCGACGACGCCGGCCAGTGGGGCCGCGAGCTGTATCGCCACCACGTACAGCAGGGCCACAGCCACGGCCCCAAGCACGCTGGTCACCCGCCGAGCATCCATCAACACGTCGATCGCCGGCTCGCGGCCCTGGCGGCGGTTGTCGAGCTCCTTGCGGCTGACAGTCGACGGATCGCGCCCCTGAAGCCACAGGCCAGCCCCGAGGACGTAGCGGAAGCCCGATGGCTGGGTGAGGGTCCAGTAATCCTCGTCCCAGGCCGAGCTCTTGAGGTCGGCCTCGAGGAAGAGCTCGTTGAAGTAGCGACTAGTCAGGATCCAATCGCTCTCGTCGCCGTGGAAGCGGACGCTCGCGCGGGCGGTGTCGAACCCGACGAACGCCCAGGCGAACAGCGCCAGGGTGATCAGGGCGTGAAGGATGGGTCGCCCTGATGAGCCTGGGGTGGGTTTTCCCGTCGGCGGCGACGCGGACGGTGCGGTCTTAGACGGTGCGTCCTTAACGGTTGCTCCAGACGTTGGAGCGACCTCCGTGGTACCCCGGGTGGGGGGCTCGAATTGTTTGAGCATGCGGTGGCGTGGCCTCCGAAACGGGAGCCCGTCGAATATAGCGGCTCACGGCTTCGGGGGCAAGTCGCCAGACGGTTATGCTGGATCGCAGCAACGCCTCGGCGCCGACACCGGAGAGCAGAGTGGCCAGGAGGAAGATGGGCGCAATGTAGCGGGCCTGGTCGTAGCCGTACCCCCAGGTCATGCCGACCAGGTAGGCCAGCAGCCAGACGATGACCACGGCGGCCGGTCCGATCAGCCCGCGCTGGCGCCAGTCTCGCCAGCTCAGCAGGAGCAGTGCGCCGAGACCGATGGCGGCCAGCGCGACGTCGACTGGGACATGGAGCGTCGTGCTAGCCCAGGTCCGGCGGACGAGCGCTCGGTCGAGGATCAAGGTTACACGGTCGCCCAGGTCGCGGACGGCGACGTTGGGATGGTTGCGCATCTGACGGTCGATCTCGAACTGGCGGTAGCGGAACAGGTCGCCGGTCCGCCGGGCCGGGGCCGGCCAGAGGAAGGGGTTGAGCGCGACAAAGAGGGCCCAACCAAGGAGGGTGGCGGCCGCGCCCCAGGTCAGCGGGCGCCACCAGCCGCGGTGATCGCCGCGCAGCCGTGCCGCCAGGGCCGCCC
>JACCZL010000160.1 GCA_013695975.1 Chloroflexota bacterium | reverse complement strand
ACCGGTATCAAGCGCGGCTCCTGGGACGAGTCGGAGCGGTGGTCATCAGCCGGCAGCCACCGCTGCCGACCCGGGGCGGCAAGATCTTGCCATTTCACCTGGTCGCGAGAGCGGAGAATTAGCCGCGCCCTGTGACGGCTACTTCCGAGCTCTGCTCTGTCCGGTTTCGCCGCGTGGATCGTGCGCGATGTGAACCACCATCGCAGCCTCATGCGCCGAGGGCGTGGGGAGAACGCGGGCTAGTAGGCTCTCGCCCTCCACCACTGGGGGCAGGTCCGTCGCATCGGCTAGCCCAGTTTCGGGCACGGCGCCAAGCACCAACTCGCGGATCATATCCGGGCCATTGACCTGGAGGTACTCGCGGACCGCGGCCATCGCCTCGTCTTCGGACGCGAAACGATCGAGCAAGTTGCTTCCCTTGGTGTCCCACAGCTCGTACGTCACGGTCATGACTTTGTATCCTTCACGCACAAGTGTACGACTTCCCGAGTGCGAGACTGGGAACCGCGGTGAGCCGGCCACTATCCATCCGAGCGTACTCCAGAGCCCACGTCTACCGCCGCTTACCGATCTCCTCGGGTGGCCGAACCCCTCGGAACACCGTCAGGATCGCCAGGTCGTAGACGATCTTCAGGCCGCCCGCCAGGAGGAACGGCAAGCCGAGGGCCGGGTGGGCCAGCGTCAGGCCGGCGAAGGCCGGGGCCACGGCCGCGGCGGCGTTGCGGGTGACCGAGGTGATCCCGGCCATCGCCGAGCGCTCGTCCGGATCGACGATCGCCATGGTGTAAGACTGGCGGGTCGGGACGTCGAGCTGCGACAAGAGGTGGCGCGCCAACAGCATCGCCGCGGCCGCTTCGAACGTCGGCATCAGGGGCACCAGCATCAGCATGAGGTTGGACGGCAGATGGCTGAACACCATCGTGTTGAGCAGGCCGATCCGCCGAGCGATCGGCACCGCGAGCAAGAACGAGATCGCCGAAAGCAGGTTCGTCCCGAAGAAGATCGCCCCCAGCGTCGCCGTATCGACCCCGTAGCGCAGCGTGAACCAGTAGGCGACCAGGCCCTGGACGATGAAGCCCCCCGCGAACGAATCCAGTGCGAACAGAGCAGTGAGCTTGGCCACCACCCCGCGCGAGCGGTGGATGCCGAAGCGCGGGCGGGGAGCGGTCGGAGACGCGGGGACGGCCGCCACCTCGATCACCGGCGACAAGCGTCCGAACATGACCAGCAGGACCAGCCCCGCCGCGGCATAGGCCCAGATCAGCGCCCGATAGCCCGCGACCGGCGCCAGCCCGAGGAGATCGGGCACCGCCGCGGCGAGCGCCCCCAACGCGCCGGCCAGCGAGCCGACGATGTTGTACGCGGCGAAGAGGTGGGTCCGCTGCTCGTCGCTCGCCGTCTGAGGCAAGGCCGCCTGCTCGACGGACAGGAACGGCCCGACCTCCTTCCCCGACGGGCTGATCGCGCCCAGGACTGCCGCGCCGACCAGCAGGGCCGGATTGTCCGTCAGGGCGAACACCGCCCCCGCGGCCGCCATCAGCCCCGCCCCGACCATCAAGACGCGCCGTCGGCCGAGCCGATCCGCGACCTGGGTCAAGACCACCGTCATGATCGCGCCGCCGACCAGCGCAGCCGTGAAGACCCCGCCGATCGCCCCGGCATCCATGCCCAGGGACGCCAGGTAGAGCCCCAGGACGACCGACAGGAATCCATAGGCGAACAGCCGCACCCCGCAGGTAGCAAAGAGCAGCCACCCGTCCGGCGAGAGCCCGGGCAGCCAGCTCGACCCTACGGGGCCTTGAGCGGGTCGGCCCATCGTTCCTCCTCTCAATCCCCATCCTCTGCGCTCACCCGCGCTCGTCGACTTGCGGCAATCGGTCCATCACCACCGCCCCGAGATGGTCTAGATGATATCCTCGGGCTCACCATGATCAGGCGTCTGGGCGCTTCGATCTCCTTCGATGATGTCGCGGCTGGGGCACGCTTCCTCGGCGGGGCCCGCGCCTTCCTGCGTCGCCCCTTCAGCCTGGAACAAGCCCGAGCGACCCTGCGCAGCCGCCTCGAGCGGCGAGAGGCCAGCTTCCTGGCCCTCGTCGACCGCGCGGTCTACCGGCACGCCGCGAGCCCGTACCGGCAGCTCCTCGGGCTCGCCGGCTGCGAGTCCGGGGACCTGGAGCGACTGGTCTACCAGGAAGGGATCGAGGGCGCTCTCCACAGCCTCTACCGGCGCGGGGTGTACCTCACGGTCGACGAATACAAGGCTCGCCGGCCGGTCGTTCGCGGGAGCGCCACGCTCACGGTTCGACCGGAGGGACTCCGTAACCCGAGCTCGGCCTCTCACGTCGCGGTTCGGACCAGTGGCAGCCGGGGCGCAGGGACGCGGGTAGGGATCGATCTCGCGTTCGTCCGAGACCATGCCGTCAACACCCACCTCACCTTGGAGGCGCACGGTGGCACCGACTGGCTCCACGCACACTGGGGCGTCCCAGGCGGCACCGCCATCGTCAACCTGCTCGAATTTGCGATGGGCGGGACGCCACCAGTGCGCTGGTTCTCGCAGCTCGACACGGCCGCGTCTGGCGTGCACCCCCGCTATCGCTGGAGCAGTCGGGTCGTGCGCTGGACAAGCTTCGTGACGGGCGTCCCGCTGCCCAGCCCGGTTTACGTCCCGCTCCAGGAGCCCCTGCCGATCGCTCGCTGGATGGCGGACGTCGTCCAGACTGGAAACACGACCCACCTCTGGACGTACGCGAGCTCCGCCGTCCAGGTGTGCCGGGCGGCGCTCGCGGCCGGCATCGACCTCGGCGGCGCCCGCTTCACCGCGGGCGGAGAGCCGCTCACGGCGGCCCGCCTCGCCCTGATCCGTCGGAGCGGGGCGCAGGTTGCCCCTCGGTACGGCGCCACCGAGACGGACATCATCGGCTACGCCTGCCTGGCGCCCGAGGCCCCCGACGACCAGCATCTGCTCCACGACCGTCTCGCCCTGATCCAGCCGAGACCGGATCCAGAGCGCACCGGGCTCCCGCCGCTGGCCCTGCTGGTCACGTCGACGCTGGCGACGGCCCCGGTCATCTTGCTGAACGTCTCGCTGGGCGACCAGGCCGTACTCGTACAGCGGACGTGCGGGTGTCCGCTGGAGCGGCTCGGCTGGGCCACCCACCTGCACACGATCCGCAGCTTCGAGAAGCTGACTGCCGGCGGGATGACCTTCCTGGACACGGACGTCATTCGAGTCCTCGAGGAGGTCCTGCCGGCCCGCTTCGGCGGCGGGCCGACCGACTATCAGCTCCTGGAGGAGGAGGCCGGCGACGGCCAGCCCCGCCTTCGGCTGCTGGTCCATCCGGCTATCGGCCCACTCGCCGCCGAAGCGGTCGCGGAGGCGTTCCTGGCGGCGATCGGCGACCGCTCCGAGGGAGAACGGGTGATGGCGCTGCACTGGCGCGAGGGCGGCTTCCTGCAAGTGGAGCGTGGAGCGCCGCTGACCACGTCCTCCGGCAAGATCCTCCACCTGCACCAGCCACGCCCGATAATGAGGTACCAGTCATGACGACATACGTCGCGCTGCTCCGCGGGATCAACGTCGGCGGCCGCACCAGGGTTGGGATGGACGATCTGCGGCGGTTGTTTCTTGGCCTGGGTCATGCGGACGCGAAGAGCTACCTGCAGAGCGGCAACGTGATCTTCAGGGGTCCCGTCGAGGAGTCATCGCGATTGGCGGGGGGCATCGAGAGGCGCATCACCCGGGATCTGGGTGTGACCGTCACGGTCTTGTTGCGGACCAAGGACGACCTCGCGCACGTCGTCGCTAACAACCCGTTCCTCAGTCGAGAGACCGACTTCACCAAGCTGCACGTAACCTTCCTGGCTGACGCACCGGATCATCAACGGGTGGCC
Source organism: Chloroflexota bacterium (assembly GCA_013695975.1). GTDB lineage: Bacteria > Chloroflexota > UBA6077 > UBA6077 > JACCZL01 > JACCZL01. The sequence goes on along the minus strand of JACCZL010000160.1, from coordinate 3,160 downwards.
CGGCTCGATACGCCCAGCGGCGAACCGGACGAGCTCTCGCTCGTGGGCCGAGAGGTCTATCTCCACTGCCCGAATGGCTACGGCAGAACCAAGCTGAACAACGCCTACATCGAGCGGCGACTCGGCGTGGCCGCCACGACAAGGAACTGGAAAACCGTCACCACGCTCTGCGCCCTCGCGAGCGATTGACGACGACACTGTCGCTCGCAGGCGCCCGCCGCGGCTGGGAACAGCACGGCGCCGCGGCCGGTCGCCACGTCGAGCACACGCTGCCCGGGCTCGACGCCGACCAGCGCCACCAAATGCCGTCCGAAGTGGGCGAAGCATCCTGGCCCTGCCGCGTGGTGGGACGATCGCTGTCGCCTCAGTTGATCGCCCCTCGCGTGGCTGCGATACTGCCCCTCTCGGAGGTCGCCATGCGCGTCCTGTTCACCGCTCCTCCGGCCATCGGGCACTTCCACCCGCTCGTCCCGCTCGCCGCGGCGGCCCGAGACGCCGGGCACACGGTCGCCTTTGCGACGCCGCCCGAGTTCGCGCCGATGGTCGAGCGCGTCGGGTTCGAGCACCGGCCCGCCGGCCTCGAGGGATCCGCCCCGGAGATGGTGCGCCTGCTCGAAGCACGCGGCCGCCTCTCCGGCTCGGAGCGGGCGGCATTCATGCAGCGCGAGGGATTCGCCGGCGTGATCGCCCGCGGGATGGCCGCCGACCTGCTCGGGATCTGCGACGTCTGGCAGCCGGACGTCCTCGTCCGCGATGCCTGGGCGCTGGGTGGCTGCGTGGCGGCGGAGACGCGGAACATCCCGCACGCCATCGTCCAGAGCACCGCGCCGCGAGCGTGGGTGTACGCCAACATCGCCGAGCCGCTGGCCGCGCTCCGCGCCGCGCACGGGCTCCCGCCGGACCCGGAGCTGTGGATGCTGGAGCGCTATCTGGCGCTCTCACCCTTCCCGCCGTCGCTGGACGGGCTCCGCGACTGGCCACGCCCGACCCTGCACCGCTACCGGGTGCTGCCGTTCGACCGCTCGGGCGATGAAAGCACGCCAGCCTGGCCGCTGCCGTTTCCCGACGCCCCACTCGTGTACGCGACACTGGGGACGGTGCTGAATGCGCGCACGGATATCCTGGGGCACTTCGTCGAGGCGTTGCGAGATGAGCGCGTGAACCTCGTCGTCACCGTCGGCCGCAACGGCGATCCCGGCCAGTTCGGTCCGCAACCCCCGAACGTCCGGATCGAGCGCTACATCCCGCAGTCGTCGCTCTTCCCGCGCTGCGACCTGGTTATCTGCCACGGTGGCTCGGGCACCGTGCTCGCGGCCGTGGCGCATGGCATCCCGATGGTGCTCACGCCCTTCACCTCCGATCAGCCCGCCAACGCCGAGCGGTGCGCCGCCCTGGGCCTAGCGCGGGTGGTCATGCCGGCCGACGTCTCGGCAACTACGATCCGCGAGGCGGCGCTCGACGTCCTCCATGACCCCACGTACCGACAGGGCGCCGCGCGTCTGCGAGCCGAGATGGACGCGCTGCCAGACCTCGAGTACGTCGTCGGGCTGCTCGAGCGGCTGGCGCACGAGCGGGCGCCCATCCTGGCCTGACCACGCGTCGCGACCCAGCCGCGGGCGGTAACCCGTCCCTTTCGCAGGGCTGCCATCGTTCCAGAGCGCGTTATGCACTTCCGAGTCTGCCGGAGCGAGCGGCTCGTCTCGCGGGTTGGCCTACCAGAGGATTCATGACAGGCTGTAGCCCGTTAGACTCGTTCCTGGAGCCGCCGGGCCGCCTCATGGGCTCTTGACAGCGAGCCCGATTGCGAGTACGCTCGGCACCGCCGCTGCGTACCGCCGACGCCACGCCCGCGGAGGGGACGCCAACCTCATCCTGAGCGGCCTACCGTCTCCAGTCATCCGGTGTCTCGCGCTCGGTGGGGCGCCGCTGACTCCCCCCGCATGGAGCAGGTCGGCCAGCAGCCGCGGAGGACGAAATTGAACGGTCTTCCTCGCCGATCACCCGACGCTCGACGCAATGTGAGCGCCGCGGGCCCGCTTCGACCGATCGCTCCCTGGGGCGCGGCGATGGTGCTGCTCGCGAGCCTGTTGGCATATGTCCCCGCTGCGACGACGACCGCCGCCGAGGCTATCGCGCTGCCCCTCCCCGGTGGGCAGGCGGTCCGCATCATCCAGGGCTACAATGGCGCCAGCCACCGCGGCCGCAGCCAGTACGGGCTTGACCTCGTCCTCGCCGATGGCAGTACGAGCGGCGCCGAGGTCGTCTCGCCGATCGAGGGCTCCGTGTCCTGGGCCCAGGGACCGGGGGCGGGCAACGGCTGCATGGCGATCGCGTTCCGCGACGGGGGCTACAGCATCACGCTCTGCCACGTGCTCTTCCACCGCGCCTATCGCGGCGGTGAATCGATCGCCCGCGGGCAATCGCTCGGAACGGTCGGGCCAGCCGGCAGCGTGGGTAACAACGGCACGCCACACGTCCACCTGGAGCTGCACCGTGGCGGCCAGTCGAGCAGCCCTGTGCCGTTCAGCCCGCCTGATGGCCTCCCCCTCGAGGGCGTGGCGCTGTCCGCCTCTGGGGCGTACAACGAGCACAGCCGCCGCGAGCCGATCGTGTCGACGAACCGCCCCGGGGGCGGGGCAGTGCTAGCAGCGAGCACCCTCCCCGGCCGGGCCGAGCGGACGGTGGCTGCCGCGGCACCGTCATCGCAGGCCGGACGCGGCCAGCCGTCCGCATCGACGGCAGCCGCCGGGACGCCCGCGTCGACTCGGGTCGCCGTCGTCCGCGGGACGGAGTCGTGCCTGAACGTGCGCGAGGGGCCGTCAACCGGGGCTTCGCTGCTAGGTTGCCTGCCTGAGGGTACCTCCGTGACCATCGTCGACGGCCCGACCAGAGGCGGAGCCTTCGACTGGTACCGGATCGAACGAGCCCGGTCACCGGACAAGGGCGGCTGGGTCGTCGGGCAGTACCTGGATTAGAGGGTGCGGTAGGCTCGCGCCATCCTCACCGCCCTCTGCCTGCCGGTGAGCTCGACGGTCCCGCACGTGCCCAAGCCGCTACACTAGGGGGACGCATTCAGCCGACCCATTCGGCGGGAGGGGCACGTGAAGCACGGGGCGTTTACGTTTGTCCTGCACAGCCACTTGCCATACGTCCGCCAGGC
>JACCZL010000133.1 GCA_013695975.1 Chloroflexota bacterium | reverse complement strand
GGACGTGCTCGTCCGGATCGCCGTCGTACTCCTCGAACGAGGTCCGGATGTCCTCGCGGACGACGCCACGGGCGAAGGACTTGTCCTTGAGCTTCTTGCGGACCCGCTCGGGGGTCACGTTCGAGAGGCTTTTGCCGTAAACCAGGGCACAGGCGGTGATGAAGCCGGTCAGCTCGTCGACGGCGAAGATCGTCTTCTTGAGCGGGGTGTCGCGGGCGACGCCGGTGAACGGGGCGTGGGCCAGGACCCCCTCGACGATCTCCTCGGGCCAACCCTGCTCGCGGAGGATGCTCGCCCCGACGTAGGGGTGCTCGTCGGGATGGGCCTCGTAGTCGAAGTCGTGGAGGATGCCGACCATCCCCCAGGTCTCCTCGTCGGCGTCATACTTGCGGGCGTAGGCCCGCATCGCCGCCTCCACCGCCAGCCCGTGCTTGCGAAGCTGGTCTGTCTTGGTGTGCTCATGCAGCAGTGCGATCGCTTCGTCTCGTGTCGGCATCGCCCGATCCTCCTCGTTGCGAGCTCCGATTCCGGTGCAGCCAGCCGTGATCGCGGCTAACCGTAGTTGATGTAGACGGTCTTGACCTTGGTGAAGAAGTCGATCGCCTCACGCCCCTGCTCGTGCGGACCGATCCCGGACGCCTTGACGCCGCCGAAGGGTAGATGCACCTCGCCGCCGAGGGTCGGCTGATTGACGTGGGCCATTCCGACGTCGACCCGATCGACGAAGCGGAAGATGGCCTGCACGTCGCGCGTGTAGATCGAGGCCGCCAGCCCGTACTCGACCGCGTTCGCCGCGACGAAGGCGGCCTCGGCATCGGGCACGCGGATGGTCGACAGGACCGGCCCGAAGATCTCCTCGTGGCCGATGCGCATCTCCGGTCGGACCCGATCGAAGACGGTCGGCGCCAGCCAGTGCCCGCGCTCGAGCTCGCCGATCTCGCCGGCGTAGACCTGCTCCGCCCCTTCGCTCGCCCCGATCTCGAGGTACTTTAGCACGGTCTCCCGCTGCTCGGCGCTCACCGCCGGCCCGACGTCGGTCGGCTCCTCGATCCCGGCCCCGATGCGCAGGCTCTCCGCCCGAGCCCTGATCCGATCGAGGAACGCGTCGGCCACCGAGTCCACGACGACCACCCGACTGGTGGCCGTGCAGCGCTGCCCGGTCGACCCAAATGCCCCCTCGGCAACGCCCGCCGCGGCCAGGTCCAGGTCGGCGTCCGCGAGGACGATCGCGGCGTTCTTGCCTCCCAGCTCGGCCTGGACGGGCACCCCGCGCGCCGCGCAGCGGGCGGCGACGTGACGCCCGGTCGCGGTGCTGCCGGTCAGGCTCACCGCCCTCAGCTCCGGGTGATCGAGGAGCGCCTCGGCCGCTTCCCCGCCGCGGGCCGCCACGACGTTGAGGACACCATCCGGCAGGCCGGCCTCCCGGTACAGCTCGGCCAGGCGGACGGCGTTGGCCGGTGTGGCCGAGGCCGGCTTCAGGATGACGGCGTTGCCGGCGATCAGCGCCGGCGCCACCTTCCAGGCTGGGATCGCCAGCGGGAAGTTCCACGGGGTGATCGCCGCGATCACGCCGAGCGGCTGGCGGGTGGTGAAGGCGAACTTGCCGGCCGACTCGGAGCCGGAGGTGTAGCCGCCGAAGCGCCGCCCTTCGCCGGCCATGAACTCGGTGATGTTGATGCTCCGACGGACCTCCGCGCGGGCCTCTTTTACCGCCTTGCCCTCTTCGAGCGCGATCAGATGGGCCAGCTCCTCGAGCTGCCGCTCCATCAAGCGCGCTGCCTCCAGCAAGACCCGTCCGCGCGCCGGGGCCGGCGTGTCTCGCCAGATCGGCCAGGCCTCGGCGGCGTTTCGCACGGCCTCGTCGACGAGCTCGCGGTTGGCCGAGCGCATCCGACCCAGCACCTGATCGGTGCGGGCCGGGTTGGTGCGCACGAGGTCCGGCTCGCCGTCCGCGTACACCCGCCGTCCGCCGATGAAGTGGGCGTAGAGCCCCGCGATCGGTGACTCTACGGGCGCGGCCTGCGTCGCCTCGCGTGCTTGCGGATTCGCTACCATCGTGTCTCCCTCCTCCGAGCGGGTGGTCGGGGCCGTGAGCGTCGGAGTGTCCGCATTGTGTACAGGGTCTATGTTACCGGTCGCCGATGGCGCGGGCGAGGTCGTCGCCATCCGCCAGGGCGGCGACGCGGCGGAGGAAGTCGCCCAGCGACGGGCTTGCCTCACGCAGGCGTCGCAGCCGCTCGGGGATCGGGCTGGCGCCGGCGGCCCCGTCGCCGTAGCTGCCGTAGAACGCGAAATAGGCTTGATTGAGTTTCCGGACGTCGTAGCCCGCGGCCGCCAGCTCATCGCGACGGTCCCGCATGTAGGCCTCAGCCGCCTCGATCTGTCCCGCCGCCAGCAGCCGGTCGACCTCGATCCGGGTGGTCCGCATGATCGTACGGAAGTCGCGCCCGGCTGGCCGCGACTTGCTCGCGGCCGACGCCGCCACGGTCCTTTCCTGGACTAGCTCCAGGTCGCGCAGCAGCCGCTCGCCCAGCTCTCGCCCGGCCAGGTCGGCCGCGGTCTCGTTGATCATTCGAGCTGCCGAGCTGGCCCAGTAGGCCTGGCCGAGCGGGCGAAAGAAGAAGTAGCCGTGGATCCACTCGTGGGCCACGCCGACGAGGGCGTCGAGCGGGCGGCTCCCCTCGAGGACCATCGTCGGGTAGGTCGCCAGTCCGCCGATCGGCACGACCAGCGACGAGACCTGGTAGCCGTCGACGGCCCGCTCGATGGCCACGGCCTGGTCCAGGCTGACGTCCGGCCGTAGCAGCACCGACTGGTTTACGACGATACGGTCGCGTGGCGACACGACCAGGAGCCGCGCATGCGAAACGAAGCTGAAGCTGACCGGTGGGAAGACGACGTTCCCGTCCGGCGCGAGCGGCATCGGCAGGTGGAGGCCCTCTGACTCCAGGATCGCGGTCAGGCCACGTTCGATGACCGCCTCGGCGTCAGCGCGCAGCGGCTCGCGCTCCCCTGAGGCGGCCGCGAAGTAGGCCGCGGCGGCCTGGCGCCCCGACCCATCGAGGGCTGGGCGCCGACCGACCAGGCCGGCGCCGATTCGGCCGGCCCGTTCGCCGAGCCGCTCGAGCTCCCAGTCGAGGAGCCGAAACTGGTACGGACCGACCGTCTGTCGGATCCGCAGCTCGCGCGGCGGCGTCCCGTCGACCAGCAGCACGAGGGCCACGAGGGAGGCCAGGGCGAACCGCACCGCCAGGCCCCGCCAGGCGAGCCCGTCCAGTCGAGGGCGAGCCCGGAGCGTCGCGGTCACGTGCATCACCGTATTGTACCGAGCCATCGGCTATAGTTGGCCGACCTACCCGCACCCAGCGTGAGGCTCGGGGGCCTGTTGCACGCCGTCGATTCCAGCGCCGCCGAGGCGCGTGCCCTGGAGGCCGCCCGCCGCGGTGATGTGGCGGGGTTCAATCAGCTTGTCCTGGCCTACCAGACCGTCGTCTACAGCGTCGCCCTGCGGATGCTCGGCAACACCGACGACGCGGCCGACGCGACGCAGGAGACGTTCGTCTCGGCCTTTCGAGCCATCCGCGACTTCCGCGGCGGCTCCTTCAAGGCCTGGCTCCTGCGGATCGCCGCCAACGCCTGCTACGACATCTTGCGTCGTCGCCAGCGCCGCCCAGCCAGCTCCCTCGACGCGCTGATCGACGAGGCCGGGCTCGACGTCGGCGAGCCCGACGAGGACCGCGGCCCGGAGGGGACCGCCCTCAGCAGCGAGACGGCGCGGGCGATCCAGGCCGGGCTGGCGACCCTGCCCGAGGACCAGCGGATGCTGGTCCTGCTGTGCGACGTCCAGGGCTTGAGCTACGAGGAGGCGGCCGACGCGACTGGCGCCGCGCTCGGCACAGTCAAGTCGCGACTGAGTCGCGCACGCGCGCGCCTGCGCGACTATCTCGGCGAGCGAGGGGAACTTCCGAGCGACTCCGGACGTCATCATTGAGTGCCGCACCGTCGCATCGCATCTCGCCACAGGCGGACTGCTACGCGTTCGTCGAGGGGCGGTTCCCTGTAGCACGGCGTGCGCCCTCGCTG
>JACCZL010000121.1 GCA_013695975.1 Chloroflexota bacterium | reverse complement strand
TCGCAGCGGCCCTGGGCGCCTTCCTCACAGGCGCTGCCATCGACTGGATGTGGGAGTTGACGATCGTCTCCGTCGTCGGATTCGTCTGCCTCGGCCTCGCAACCGGCTACTCCGATGCGAGACCAGGCGGACGGTTGAGCACGCGCAACCGCTCGATCCTGGCCGCCGTAGCCCTCGTCGTGGTCGCGCTTCAGGCCATCCCACTGCTTGCCAACGCCCAGTTACGCAAGAGCGAGCGTGCCGTGTCGCGTGGTGATATCGCCAGCGCGGTGCGAGCAGCCGACGCGGCATCCAGAATCCAGCCATGGGCGGCATCCCCTCACCTTCAGTTGGCACTCGTCGCCGAGACGGCCGGCCGTGTGCCGAGAGCCCAGCGGCACCTATCGGAGGCATTGACCCACGACAGCGCCGACTGGCGACTCTGGCTCGTCGCGACGCGGCTCCATGTCAAGCGCGGCGACATCGCTGCAGCCGAAGAGGCTCTGGCTCGAGCACGACGGTTGAACCCACGCTCCGCTCTACTCGTGCCGGCGGACTGAGCTATCGTCCTGTGTTGACAGTTGACCATTGATCGGGCACCCTGCCCGGCACGGGACGTGCTGTGACATGGGGTCGCTGCGGCCAGGGGAGCAATATTGATTGAGAGAGGAGCGGGCGCCGCTATGGGGACGAATTCGGCTGATAGCCCCGAAACGACGCTACGGGACTACTTGGGTATCGCCCAGCGGCGGAAGTGGATCATCCTCCAGGCCCTCCTGCTCGTACCCGCCGCGGCGGTCGCCTTCTCCCTGACGCAGACGAAGCTGTACCAGGGGACGGCGGAGGTGCTGCTGTCGCGTCAGAACCTCGCCGCCGCCCTTACCGGAACGCAAGATGCAACGCTGTATCAACAGGAGGATCGTCTCGCGCAGACCCAGTCGGAGCTGGCCGCAGTGCCGGTCGTGGCTGAGCGCGTCCTGAGGCGTTCCGGCTTGACGGATCGCAGCGCAGCGGACATCGCAGGAGCGACCAGCATCACCGCCCGCACCAACTCGGACCTGCTCCAGTTCAGCGTCATCGATCCCGATCCAGCGATCGCGGCAAGGCTGGCGACGGCCTATGCACAGACGTACACCGAGTACCGCAGTGAGCTGGACACAGCGCCGATCCAGCGCGCCCGTCGTGAAGTCAAAGCGAACCTAGCCGACCTGAGGGCTGCCGGGGAGGCCCGCGGCGCGCTCTATGCGAGTCTCGTCGAGAAGGTGCAGCAGTTGGGCACACTCGAGGCGCTTCAGACGTCGAATGCCTTCGTAGTCCGGCAGGCCGAGGCAGGAGTTCAGGTGCAGCCCCGGCCCAAGCGCAACGCAATTCTTGGCGTCCTGCTCGGGCTCGCGCTCGGGATCGGGCTTGCCTTCCTCCGAGATGCGTTCGATACCCGCGTCCGAACGGCGGAAGAAATAGGCGAGCGGTTAGGCTTACCGCTGCTGGCGCGCGTGCCTAAGCCGCCGAGGAGGCTGCAGAAGGACGATCGCCTCGTGATGCTCGCCGATCCGACGAGTATTCAAGCGGAGGCTTTTCGCGTTCTGCGTACTAACCTCGACTTCGCGAGGCTCGATCGCAGCGTGCGTTCGGTCATGATCACGAGCGCGGTCGAACTGGAGGGCAAGTCAACGACCATTGCGAACCTGGCCGTCGCACTGGCACGCGCCGGCGAGCGCGTGATCCTGGCCGACCTGGATCTTCGGCGGCCATACGTCGAGCGCTTCTTCGACCTTCACGGTCCCGGTCTCACCGACGTCGCCCTAGGTCATGCTGGTCTCGACGAGGCGCTCGTGCCGATCCTCATCCCGGGCGCGGTGGGCCGGAACGGGAAGGTGGGCGCCTACGACACCGTACAGGACGTCGACTCGGAAAGATTAGGCTCTTTGCGGGTGCTGCCCGTCGGACCGCTGCCGCCGGATCCAGGGGAGTTCGTCGGGAGCCGGCGGCTCGAGGGCATCCTCGCAGAGCTGAGGGAGCGGGCGGACACAGTCCTGCTCGACGCCCCGCCTGTACTACACGTGGGTGACGCAATGACGCTGTCCACTAAGG
>JACCZL010000083.1 GCA_013695975.1 Chloroflexota bacterium | reverse complement strand
CCAGGGACGACAATTATCTCGAGAAGCTCAAGCCCGACCGTCGCGCGTATCTGCGCGTTCACCGTCGGCAGGGTGAGCCCTGCTTCGTCTGCCGCGCGTCTCTGGCCGCCATCCATTTCGGCGAGCGGGTCACGACCTACTGCCCGACCTGTCAGTCGGCTGGTCGTGTCTACGCCGACCGCCGCCTGTCGCGCCTCCTCAAGTGATCCGATCCGTCGCTCGGACCGCGGCGCTGCTTCACCCACACCGGGATCGGACAATGATCGGGCAACTGGGTCTATGGTCGGCCGAGGCCGAAGCGGTAGGTGGCGAGAAGGTCCCGAAGCAACGCCGCGTGGATTGGGTCGGCCAACGTTCCCAGACCGACGGCGGTGAGGTCCTGCTCCGCACGGTCGAAGATCGCCGCGGACGCCCGCTCCGGGTCGTGGCGCGACGGATAGTAGATGCCGTCCGGAGCCGATCGGTGCCGGAAGAACGCCAGGGCCCACTGACGGGCAACGTCGTAGTCGCCCGCGAACAATCGCGCATCGGCGCCAAGTCTGGCTAATCCCGCACCCGTCAGATCGACCAGGACGAGTGGGCGGCCCACGTCGATCCGCGCCAGTCCCCGTGCGCGCAGTTGGACCACGTCAACCCGACGGGTGCCGACCTCCCATCCGAAGGTCTCAATGAACGTGGCGCGTTCGTTAGCACCCACGTACAGGACGCCATACTCCCCACTCGGCGCATCGAAACGGGAGGGGGACGGGCGCGGCGGATCTCGTCCCCAGTACAGCGCCGGGTGCCGGGCATCGTGAAAACGGAGCCAGGACTGGTTGGTGATCCGAGTCGGTAGACTCCGGCGCGCCAGGTCACGCGGTGGTGATGGGTGGGGGCCGGGGATGGTCACGGCCGCTAAGCAGCCCCGTGTTGTCCGAGGGCCCCCGCCGCTCGGCGGACGCCGTCGATGTTTCCGTGGCGCAGCTCGTCCAGTGGCCGTCGGCCATCGAGAGACGTATTCTCTCCGAGGAAGAATGCCGCCCGCGTCCAGGGACCGATCGCGAAGAACTCGTCCATGACGTCCTCGAACCCAGCCAGCACTCCACTCGGGTCGAACTGCCAGGCGGGGTAGGCGTAGCGATGGCGCCCGATCGGGAGGGCAAGAAGTTGGCCGGCGCGACGACGCTTGTCGACGGCCTGCCGGGTGATGCCGAGATGTCTGGCAACCTCCTCGACCGTCATGATCCCGCCCTCAGACCGCAAGATCTCCGCATCGATCTCGAGACCTCGAAGGTACGCCTCGGCCAGGGGATCGCCTGCCTCGAGGGTCGCGAGCACGGCCGGCTCCCGCAGCACTCGCAGCAGGACCGCGTAGTCCGACGGCTTCCCGACCGCATCGCCGAGCGTCTCCGAGTCCAAACTGGGGACCACCCGTGCAAGCGCAGTGAGCGAGCGGGCCAGAAACGCCGCGCGGAGCGGCTCGTCGCCTGCGAGCAGCACCTGCGTCACCGCGTCCGCCAGGCTGCGAACGGCCGGCTGAGGCAGGCCTGAGCTCCAATGGGCCAACTCGTCAGGCACCGGCGCCTCGGCCGCCGCGCTGCCCGCGAGCGCCGAGTCATCGTTCGCTGACGCGGCCATGCTCGGCGACCGTCGTCTGCGTAAGCGCGCTACTTCAGTCGTCATGCATGCTCCCGATCCCCACAGTTTCCAAAGTTCATCATGCTCACGGGGCGACACTTTGTCAAGTAGGCCGACTATGGACAGCTCTTGCCGTCGACGGCCAGGGCCCGGCTTGTTACCCTGCTTCTGCCGGGACGCGGTCACGGCTGATGGGAGGGAGACGATGGCACTGGAGCGGATGAATCCAAGCGAGCTGGTCCCGCCGAGCGGGCCGTTCGTGAACGCCGTGCGGGCAGGGAAGCTACTGTTCATTTCGGGGCAGGTCGCCTACGGGCCGGACGGCGAGATCGTCGGGGTGGGCGACCCGGAGGCGCAGGCGGTCCAGGTGATGGAGAACGTCGGCGCCAATCTCAGGGCGGCCGGGGCGAGCTTTGCCGACGTAACCAAGGTGACGGTGTTCCTGACCGACATGGCCTACCGCGCGGCGGTCGCCGGGGTCCGCGAGCGCTACTTCGCGGGCGCCAATCCGGCCAGCACCCTGGTCCAGGTCGGCGCGCTGGTCCACCCCGACCTCCTGCTGGAGATCGAGGCGATCGCCGTCCTGCCCGATTGAGGGTGGCTTCCGACTGGAGTTCGGGGATGCCGATGGAGGCGTCGGCGTGAACGACGTGCCGTTCGGCGCGCGCATCCCGCGCCTGCTCCGACCGAGCCGGGATGGCGAGGCGTCGAGCCCCGATCCGGAGCAGCTCGCCGACGTCCTCCGGACGTTGCTGCCGCTGCCGGAGGACTACTTCCGGATGGCGCTCGAAGGCTTCGAAGAGCTGGCGGGACCAGCGGCGATCCACTGGGCACCTTCCATGTCGTCCACTACGCTCCCGCGCTTGAAAGCCTGGGGAGGCCCGAACTTCCGTCGGACGGCCGCCTTCGGTCGGTCGCGGGTGAGACCTTCGTGGCGGAGGTGGAGTTCGGGCCGGGGCGCCCGACGGCGCGGGTGCTGCTCGCCTACGGCAACGCGACCCAGCCGGGCTCGCCGCACGTCGGCGACCAGTTCGCGCTGGTCGCGCGGCGGGAGATGCGATCGGCCTGGCGGACGCGAGAACAACTGCAGGGCCACCTCGAAGATGTGACCCTGATCCCGTCTCAGCGCTGAGCCGGTCGGGTCGGATGTTCGAAGCGCCGCCAAACAACCTGCCGGTCCGTGTCAGAACGGCAGAAAGATCACCTGGTTGCGCAGGTCAGCCAACTCGGACGCGGCGGCAACCAGCTCCAGGTCGCGGACGCAGACCCCGATCGATATGCGCAGTTGATGGGCGTAAATCACACCACTGAAGGGGATCCCTTCAGCCTGCCGTCGCGTCGCCTCCACCAGCAGATCCTCATCCTGCGAGAAGAGCACCCGCCCCAACGCGGTGGCTCGATCGAGCAAGTCAGGGTCATCCAATTCCGCGGCGCCATCCTCGGCGGCGGTCAGCACGTCCACCCGCCGCGGGCGCAACCCGGCCGTGATCGCACGCGGCACGTGGTGGTCCATGTAGAGGCTGACGGGCAT
>JACCZL010000063.1 GCA_013695975.1 Chloroflexota bacterium | reverse complement strand
TTGTCGCCGACCGAGTTGATTCAGCAGGATCGCGAGCACCTCATCCACCCGCTGTACCATCCGGACGACCACGAGTCGCCGGTCATTTTCGTCAAGGGTGAGGGCGCGATCCTCACGGCGATCGACGGTCGCGAGTACATCGACGGGCTCTCCTGCCTCTGGAACGTCAACATCGGCCACGGCCGGCCCGAGCTGGCCGACGCGGCGGCCGAGCAGATGCGCTCGCTCGCCTTCGCCAGCAATTACACCGGTTCGGCGAACGTGCCGGCCATCAAGCTGGCCACGAAGCTGGCCGAGGTCGCCTACCCCTCGCTGAACGCCGTCTACTTCACCAGCGGCGGGGCCGAGTCGAACGAGTCGGCCTTCAAGACGGCGCGCTTCTTCTGGAAGGCCCACGGTCGGCCTGATCGGGTCAAGATCATCGCCCGCAACTGGGCCTACCACGGCGTCACGATCGCGGCGATGAGCGCGACCGGCATGGCGAACTACAAAAGGATGTTCGAGCCCCAGGCGCCGGGCTTCCTCCAGATCAACGCCCCCTACCGGTATCGCTGCCAGCACTGCGCCGACCAGCCGGACTGCAACCTCGGCTGCGCCAACGAGCTCGAGCAGGCGATCGAGCGCGAGGGTCCCGAGACGGTCGCCGCCTTCATCGCGGAGCCGGTCCAGGGGGCTGGCGGGGTCATTCCGCCACCGCCCCAGTACTTCCCACGCATCCGCGAGATCTGCGACCAGTACGACATCCTGTTCATCGCCGACGAGGTCATCACCGGCTTCGGGCGGACCGGTCGGCTCTTCGCGTTAGACCACTGGGGGGTCGAGCCCGACATCATGACCTTCGCCAAGGGCATCACCAGCGGCTACCTCCCGCTCGGTGGGATGATGATCTCCGATCGAGTCCAGCGCGCGATCCTCGACGTGCCGATCGCCGACCGCTGGATGCACGCCTACACCTACTCGGGGCACCCGACGTGCTGCGCCGTCGGGCTGACCAACCTCGACATCATCCTGGACGAGAAGCTCGCCGACCGCGCCGCGACGATGGGCCGACGGATGCTCGACGGCCTCCAGCGGATCGCCGATCACCCCAACGTCGGCGAGGTTCGGGGGCTCGGGATGATGGCGGCGGTCGAGCTGGTAGCCGACAAGGCGACCCGATCGCCGTTCGAGCCGTCGGCCAAAATGGGCGAACGGGTAACCCACGAGTTTCGACAGCGCGGTCTCTTCACCCGGGCCCGCGGGGACGTGATCTGCCTGGCCCCGCCGCTGGTGACGACCGAGGAGCAAATGGACCGCCTGCTGGCGATCGTGGGACAGGGGATCGAGGTGGCGACGGCGCCCGCGCGGAGGTAGGGCCTGCACGGTCGGCATGAAAAGCCTGGGCCGACCGCCGCGGCGACCGTACAATCTGGCGTAGGAGGGTTCATCCCCATGCCACGCCGCCATCTGCTGATCCTGCTGCTGCTCGCGGGCCTGATCTGGGCTTACCTTCCGGCGGTTGCCCAGGTTGCCCCGCCAGCGGAGGCGCCCGTCGCGGCGCCGGTCGAGTTCAACGGAGTCCAGGCGAAACTCCACGTCGACGTGCTGGCCGGCGAGATCGGCAGCCGCCCGGCCGGCTCGGAAAGCCAGGCTCGGGCGGCCCAGTACGTCCAGGGGCAGCTCAGTAGCTTCGGCTACCAGGCCGAGCTACAGTCGTTTCCGATCACGTTCTACGATGACCGTGGCTCCACGCTGGCGGTCGCCGGGGCGCTCGGGCGTCAGATGTCAGCCAACACTCTCCAGTATTCGCCGCCCGGCGCCGTCGAGGGCGAGCTGGTCGATGTCGGACTGGCGCGGGCTGGCGACTTCTCACCAGCCGCCGTGCAGGGCAAGATCGCCCTGATCGAGCGGGGCGAGATCCGCTTCTCCGAGAAGGCCGAGAACGTCGCTCAGGCCGGCGCGCTGGGCGCCGTGATCTACAACCACGGACCTGACAACTTCAATGGGAGCCTCGGCAGCGGGGGCCAGATTCCGGCCGTGAGCCTCGCGCGGTCGGATGGCGAGAGCCTGCTGGCGCAGACTCGCCGCGGCCCCGTCACGGTCCGGATCACGGTCGACGCGTCGCTCGACCAACGCACGGCGGCCAACGTCGTCGCGACCAAGCCGGGCGGCCCACAGACGGTCGTCATTGGCGGACACTTCGACTCTGTCGCGGCCGGTCCTGGCGCCAACGACAACGGCTCGGGTACGGCTGTCATGCTCGAGCTGGCCAGGGTACTGGCGAGCCGACCGTCGCCGTTTACGATCAAGTTTGTCGCGTTCGACGCGGAGGAGATCGGCCTGCTCGGCAGCGCCCACCTGGTGGGTCAGCTTAGCGAGGACGAGCTCCGGACCACCCGCGCGATGATCAACCTCGACATGGTAGGCGTCGGAGACGAGGTCCGACTCGGCGGCAGCGACGAGGTCGTGAGCCTTGCCTTCCCAATCGCGGCCCAACTGGGCGAGCCGGCGCGTGCGCTTGGGGGGGGCCTCAACGGGGCCAGCGACCACGCCAGCTTCATGCGGGCGGGCATCGCATCGCTGTTCGTCTACCGCGCCGAGGACCCCAACTACCACAGTCCGAACGACCGGGCCGAGTTCGTCGATCCAGCCAGCCTGGACTTCGCGGGCAGGCTGGTGCTCGGGGTGCTCGACTCGTTGGGCGGGCAGCGCTAGCGGACGGTGCAGCCGAGCACCACGGGGGTTCGCCCGTGAGGCCGACGATGGCCGGCGCCGAGCCGTTCAGCTTCTCCGGACGCGGCGAGGTCGGTGTGCTGTTGGTCCACGGATTCACCGGCACGCCGTTCGAGGTCCGCCCGCTCGGCGAGCATCTGGCAGGCCAGGATATCGCCTCGAGCGGCGTCCTCCTTCGCGGACACGGCACCCATCCCAACGACATGCTGGGCTGTCGCTACCAGGACTGGATCGACGACGCCGAGGCAGGGCTCGAAGAGCTGCTGCGGACGAATCGAGGCGTCGTCCTGGTCGGCTTTTCGATGGGTGGGACGATCGCCCTGAACATCGCCGCCAGGCGCGCC
>JACCZL010000024.1 GCA_013695975.1 Chloroflexota bacterium | reverse complement strand
AGAAAGCCGCTGCCCACGACTGGGGCGATTTCTCGCAGCACTTCCCAACGGTCGTCGACGTCTCGCCCATAGATCCCCGCAAGCTTGAAGACTAGCACGGCCTGGTTTTTCGTGAGCACGAGGACATCCGCCATGTTGCCGACCAGGCCGCCGAGGAGCGGAATCATCGCCGGCAGGCTCGACATCAGCGCGAACTGGGCATTGACACGGCTGGCCTCGCGGACGAGGTCCTCGGCGACGGCTCGTCGGAGCTGAGGGAAGCGGTGGGCCAGGGCCAGCCGCAGGTTCGGCGCGGTCTTGAGGATCTTTGGCAACAGGCGCAGGCGGGTGGCGAGCCCGTCGCGAGGATCGACCACGGCCGTCAGTTCGGGCGGATGATCGGGAAATTGGGCGAGCAGCGCCTGCCGGGCCTGGTCGGCGACTGGCAGGAGATCGGCGTGCGTGGCGATCAGGAAGAGTGGTGTCGCGCGCGTGGCGAGCTCGTGCATCGTCCGACGCTCGGCCGACCAGTCCGGGCGACTGGCGTCGACGACGAGGAGGGCGAGATCGGGCTGACCGATCCCCGCGACCGCGCCCGGGGCGACGCCGCCCACGACGAGCTCGCGACCGGAGGCGCCCGGCTCGATCCCGAACAGCGAGTGAGCCAGGGTCCTGCGCCCGCTGCCGTCGGATCCGATCAGTGCAATGGAGAAGGGACGCTCGATGTCGGCCCGAATCTCTTCGGGGTTGATTTCGCGGACGGCGTCCCAGAGGTAGCGAACGCCCCCGAACATCCTTGTCGCGCGCCCAAGCATCACGTCTGGGAGTGTACCTGAACGAGTCCAGGAGTGGACGCCCATTCGTGGCGCTCGTGCAGTCGCTGGCGTGAGGCTACAATGTCCGCGAGCCGGAGCGCTTCGGTGTCCGGCTTGCGACCCCAGATCGAGGAGAGGCGAGCGGCGGTGAAGTGCGCCGAGTGCGGCAAGAGCAACCCGGAGCAGTACGCCTTTTGCGTGGAGTGCGGGGCGCACCTCGGGTCAGCTCCCGCCGCGCTGGGCTTCGAGCGGGAAGACGCCGGTCGTTCGGTTGCCTCGGGCGCTGAGTCGTCGCGGTCGGGTCCGTCGGCGGTCGCGCGGCTCAGGGTCAAATCGGGCCCGGTCGACCAGCCCGAGTTTGCGCTAGACCAGCCGGTGGTGACGATCGGGCGGCGGGTAGGCAATGACATCGTGATCCAGGACACGAACGTCTCGCGCCAGCACGCGCGTGTGCTGCGCCAGGATGGTGGGTACGCGATCGAGGACACCAACAGCGCGAATGGCACGGTCGTCAACGACGAGCGCGTCGAGGGCATTCATCCGATCCAGGATGGCGACGTGATCCTGATCGGCGACGCTCGCTTCGTCTTCCAGACCGGGCTGGCGCGCTCGCCGCTGGAGGAGACTCGGGCCGTGCCGATGGAGCTCGGCTCCGGATCCTCCGAGTCCGGGCAGGAGCCGCCGGTCGACGCGAAGGTCGAGGTCGACCCAACCGACGGCTGGCTCCGGCCACCTCCGCCGATCATGGTGCGGGCCCGACGGGAATCGGTCCAGGATGAGGTAGGGGACGGTGAGGCTGCTCCGTCCCCGTCGGAGACGGTGGAACCTGAGCCATCCGAGGATCGACCGCGAGAGGCTGTCCGACTCGCGTCCAAGACGAACGGGCACGGGTCAAGCGGGCTGGCGGCGATCGGCGTTGGACTCGCGGAGGTGGCTCGCGACGTTCGAGCGACGCAGGCCGGGCTGGATGGCCTGGTCGAACGCCTGACCGCGCTTGAGGGACAGCTCCACCACGTGCGCGACGAGATCGAGCCACTGGAGGACCTGGCGCGCGGCCCGCGAGCCCAGACGCTCAGGGACCTGGATGGCCTGCTCGACGAAGTGGGAACGATCGATCGTCGCCCGGGCATTCGAGAGCTGACCCAGACGCTCGAGGAGCTGGGCAGACAGCCACGCGACATCGAGCTACTGCGCCAGCTTTCCGAACACGCCGGTTCCCTGAACGACTTGCTCCGTCTCCAAGGGCGGCTGGCAGCTCTGGGGCCGGACGCCCACGAGGTCCTCAAGCGGATCCTCGAGTAGACCTCCGACCGCTGCTCGACCCCGCATCGATCGCGATCGTCGGGGCTTCGGCCGATTTCACCCGGATCAACGGCCGCCCGTTGCGCTTTATGCTGGAGTATGGGTATCGTGGCAAGCTGCTGCCGATCAACCCGCGCTATGGGGAGATTGCCGGTCTCCCTTGTTACCCGTCGATCGAGGCTGTGCCGCAGACGCCGGACCTGGCGCTGATCGGGCTGTCGGCCGAGGCTAGCCCAGCGGCGTTGGAGGCCTGTGGCCGCCGCGGTGTCCGAGCCGCCGTCGTGTTCAGCGGCGGCTTTGGCGAGATGGGCGAGACCGGCCAGGCGCTGCAGGGTCGGCTGGTCGAGGTTGCCGACCGCTACGGCATCGCATTGTGTGGTCCGAACTGCCTGGGCTTCGTCAACTTCGCGCTCGCGGCGGCCTGCACCTTCACGGCCACCTTCGACTCGGTCGATCTCCTCGCCGGACCGATCGCCTTCGTCAGTCAGAGCGGGGCGCTCGGCGCTTACATCTACGCGCTCGGCCGTACACGAAACCTCGGCTTTAGCTACTACATCAGCACCGGCAATGAGGCCCAGATCGACTTCGCCAGCTACGTCGACTTTCTGGTGGACAAGCCCGAAGTCGGCCTCATCCTCGGCTACCTGGAGTCCGCCCGTGATGGCGCCGCCCTCTTGCGCGCGGCTGACCGGGCGCGCCTGGCCGGTAAGCCGGTCGTGCTCCTCAAGGTCGGACGCTCGGCGTCTGGCGCTCGCGCCGCGTGGTCGCACACCGGCTCGCTGGCCGGCGCCGACCGGGTCTATGACGCCGCCTTTCGGCAGCACGGCATCATCCGCGCCGACACGATCGAAGCGATGCTCGACGTGGCCTACCTCCACA
>JACCZL010000016.1 GCA_013695975.1 Chloroflexota bacterium | reverse complement strand
CGGGGGGGTTGGGGGGGCGAGCTCGCAGCATGCGCCATCAACGCTCGAAGGCGTTCAGTGGTCCGATGCCCTGGCGCGGATCACGCTCAGGTAGTCCAACCGTGCCGCGGCCAGGAGCACGAGCAGTGCGCCGGCGACGAAGCACGCGAACACCGGCTGGAGATCGGCGAGTCGGGCGGCGTAGAGGACGAGCACTCCGATGCACACGGTCGCCGCGAGGGACGTCAGCAGCACCCCGGCGCAGAGCAAGGCGATCCAGGCGCTCTCGGCATCGTCCGCTGGCGTCCGCTGCATCGTGCCCCATTCTAGCGCACGCGGACGTTGCCGGCGCCCCTTTCGCGGTCTATGATCCAGGTGAGCCAGCCGGCTCGATCGGAGGCGCGATGGTCGCGGTCGACACGCCAGTGGCGAGCTGGACCGAGCTCGATCTGTTCAATCCGACATCCGAGCACGCGCTTCTGCGTCAGACGCTCCGCGAGCTCGTCCGCGACGTCGTCGAGCCGCAGGCGCTCGAGCACGACCGCGCCGAGAGGTTCAATCGCGACCTGCTGCGCCAGTGTGGGGCGCTCGACCTCCTCGGCCTGACCGTCCCCGCCGAGGCCGGCGGCGCCGGCATGGACGCCGTCGCCTCGGTCATCGTCCACGAGGAGCTTTCCACCGCCGATCCGGGCTTTTGCCTGGCCTACCTGGCCCACTCGATCCTCTTCGTCAATAACTGCTACCAGAACGCCAGCCACGAGCAGCGCGCCCGCTACCTCCCGAAGACGATCTCGGGCGAGTGGGTCGGCGGTATGGGGATGTCCGAACCGGAGTGTGGGACGGATGTCCTTGGCATGCGGACGACTGCCCGACGCGACGGCGAGCGCTACGTCCTCAACGGCCGCAAGATGTGGATTACCAACGGTGCTCTCGACGACCACACCCTCGGCGACGTCTTCCTGGTGTATGCCAAGACCGATGGCGGCGCCGTGTCGACGTTCATCGTCGAGAACGGATTTCCGGGCTTCGCGCTCGGGCAGAAGATCAAGGATAAGCTGGGCTGCCGCGCTTCCACGACAGCGGAGCTGGTGTTCGACGACTGCTCCGTGCCGGCCCGCAATCGGCTTGGCGAGGAGGGCCAGAGCGTCGTCCACATGATGCGCAATCTGGAGCTGGAGCGGCTGACCCTGGCCGCGATGTCGCTCGGGATCGCGATGCGCTGTCTGCGCGAGATGGTCCGCTATGCCGACGAGCGGGTCGCCTTCGGCCGCCCGATCCGCGACTTCGGCCAGATTCAACGCTACATCGGCGACTCCTACGCCCAGTGGCGCGCCGCGCGGAGCTACGTCTACGACGTCGCGCGTCGGCTCGATCTCTCGCGGCCTGGCAACCGGGTCGACTCCGACGGTGTCAAGCTCTTCGCCTCGACGATGGCCAAAGAAGTCGCCGACCGAGCGATCCAGGTCATGGGTGGCTACGGTTACGTCGCCGAAGGGGTCGTCGAGCGCCTCTGGCGCGACGCCAAGCTCCTCGAGATCGGCGGCGGAACGATCGAGGCCCACCAGAAGAACATGACCAGGGACCTCTCGCGCGCGGCGGGCCAGTTGCTGCGGTAGGAGATTGGCCTTGGGGGCGGTTCGCCGATCGCCCTTACCTCCGCCGTCGCTCCCAGACGTCCGGATTCAGCAGCCCGCCCGGCCGTTTGCCGGAGAGCGCTTCGAGGACGCTGTCGACGGCCATGCGGGCCATCGCGGCCATGCTTTCGTGGGTTACGCCGGCGACGTGGGAGGTCAGGATCACGTTGCGGATGTCGTCGAAGCGGGACTCGCTCGACGGCTCCTGCTCGCGGACGTCGAGGCCGGCGCCGGCGATCTGGCCCTCGACGAGCGCGCCGTAGAGAGCAACTTCGTCGACCAGTGACCCGCGGGCGGTGTTGACGAGGTAGGCGGTCGGCTTCATCAGCGCCAGCCGCTCCTGGTTCATGAAGTGGCGGGTCTCGGCGCTGGCCGGCAAGTGCAGGGTCACGAAGTCCGCCCGCCGCAGGACGTCTTCGATTGGGGCCAGCTCGACGCCGTGCTCCCGGACGAACGGCATGTCCGGCTCTGGCTCCGCGGCAAGCACGGTCATCTCGAAACCGCGCCCCCGCCTGGCAACGCCCTTGCCGATGCGGCCGAGCCCGACGATGCCGAGCGTCTTCCGCCAGACGTCGACGCCGATCCGACGTCCCCAGACGCCCCGGCGGACCTCCTCGTCGTTCTCGACGATCTGGTGGGCAAGGGCCAGGATCAACCCGAAAGCGTGATCGGCGACCGCCCAGTCGTTGGCGCCCTGGGTCGTCGTCACCAGCACGCCCAGCTCGGTCGCCGCCGGCATATCCACCTGGTCGAAGCCGACGCCCCAGCGGGCGATGTGCTTGAGCGAAGGGACCCGGGTCATGACATCGTGACTGTAGGTCTCGCCGGCGGCGATGACCGCATCGTGCCCCTGCAGCAGCTTGGCCAGTTCGGCTTCGTTTGCATGGGCGCCTTCGGGCGCATGGCGGACCGTGCAACCGCCCGCTTCAAGGCGCTCGACCGGCGATTCGTCGCGGGGGGTGAAGACAGGACAGGTGATCAAGACGCTCGGCATGACAGCAACCTCCGGGGCCGGAGGGTAGCAGGCGATCACCGCGAGCGGCAATCGCGATCCGTAGCGAGTATCCTGTGCCTATGATCCACACGTCGCTTTCGGCCGAGGAAGAGCGCGAGTGTCTGGACCTCCTGCGGGAGCTGATCCGTCTCCGTAGTGTCAACCCGCCGGGTGACGAGGCGGCGGTTGCCCTGGCGCTCGGGCGTCAGGCCGAAGCCTGGGGATTGGAGACTGGTCTCACGTCCGTCGCCAAGGGCCGCCCGAACGTCCACGCGCGGCTAGCCGGCCACGGCGCTGGGCCGGCGGTGTTGCTGTCGGGCCACACCGACACCGTGCCGCCTGGAGAAGTCCCCTGGGCCCACGACCCCTTCTCGGGTGACCTGGCGGATGGGGAAGTGTGGGGTCGGGGCGCGGTCGACATGAAGGCCGGCCTGGCGGCCATGCTGGTCGCGATGGCGGCGCTCGCCCGGCGCGGATGGCGCCCGGCCGGCGATGTCCTCCTGGTCGGGACGGTTGGCGAGGAGGTCGATTGCCTCGGCGCCAGGCACCTTCGCGACTCGGGTGGACTCGATGGCGTGGGGTGGATCGTGATCGGCGAGCCGACCAACCTCGACGTTGTCCCGGCCCACCGCGGCGCGCTGTGGCTGGAGCTGGTCGCTCGGGGCAAGACCGCCCACGGCTCGATGCCTCAGCTTGGCGTAAACGCGATCCTCCACCTGGCGGAGCTGCTGCGCTGGCTGGGAGAGCGCCGCTTCCCCTACCTTGCGCATCCGTTGTTAGCGCCGCCGTCGATCAACGTCGGCACGATCGCCGGCGGGGTCAAGACCAACGTCGTGGCCGATCGCTGCGTCGCGACGGTCGACCTGCGGACTGTGCCAGGCCAGGATCACGGGGCGTTGCTCCAGGAGGTCCGCGATCTGGCCGCCGAGCTGGTCTCGACAGCGCCGGGTCTCGAGATCGACGTGCGGGTCACCAACGACATGCCGCCGGTCGAGACGCCGAGCGATCACCCGCTCGTCGAGACTGTGCGGACGGCGGTCGGAGAAGCCTTCGGGGCTGCGCCGGCGGTGCGAGGAGCCACCTACTACACCGACGGCTCGGTCTGGACGGATCGCGGCATCCCGATCGTCATCTTCGGTCCCGGCGACGACCGCCTCGCCCACCAGCCAGACGAGCGGGTTCCGGTGGAGCAGCTTGGTCGGGCTGTACGTGGGTACATGGCAGTGCTCGAGCGGCTCCTCGCTGGCCGCGATTGATCGGTTGCCCGCCAGACGGGTTTACAGGTGCGCTCGGGAAGCGCATAATGGCGGTGTCACGGACGGCGAGCGGGACCGGCATCGCTCGAAGCCCACTCGAGCCCTACTCTCCCGCCCGTTGAAATTCCCGTGAGTGGAGAGGATCATGGCGCTGTACGAGACGGATCCCGAAGCGGAGGGGAACTGGGAAGGCTGGGGCTCAGCCGGTGACATGGATCAGAGTGTCCTCCCGCCAGAGCAGCAGCCCGCGGAAGACGAGTAGCCCGCATGCTGGCCGGGTGCAATGGAGGCGACATGGCGCGTGACGAGACGGAGCCAGATGCCGAAGTGATGGGCGCTGAGGGGGCGGGCGACCCCACCGAGCCGCAGCCGGTGTCGCCAGAAGAGGCGGCTCAGGACTGAGCGGGTGGCTCGGTTCGGTGTCGTGCCGACTCGTCGAGCACCAGCGGCATGACCGCGCCCGCTGAGGGCACAGAAGGGTAGGGTATGGCATTCAGAGTAGCGGCCACGAACCCGCGGCCGAGCTCCCAGCTCGAGTACGAACGCGAGGCGCTCGACCCCATCGGGGCCGAGATCGTGCCAGTGTACGCGGAGGACGAGCGCAGCTACCGCGAGGCGCTCGCCGACATGGACGCTGTCCTCCTGGGACTCAAGGTGGCGGTCACGGCGGAGGTGATCGCGGGCCTCCGCCGCTGCAAAGTCATCGCGGCCGGCGGGATCGGCGTCGACAAGGTGGACGTCGAGGCGGCGACGGCGGCCGGCATCCCAGTCACCAACGTCCCTGACGTCTTCACCGAGGAGGTCGCCGATCAGGCCTTCATGCTCATGTTGGCGGTCAACCGCAAGCTCCTCTACTGCCACCAGATGGCGACGACGAACCGCTGGAGCGAGGCGTACGGGGGACTCGGTTCGATGCCGAAGGTCAACGGCAGCACCCTCGGTCTGGTCGCCTTCGGGAACATTGCCAGGGCGGTGGCCCGACGGGCGCAGGGCTTCGGAATGCGGGTCCTGGCGTTTGACCCCTACGTGAAGCCGGACGCGATGGCGCAGATCGGGGTCGAGTCTCGACCGCTCGAAGAGCTACTCGGCGAGTCGGATTTCGTCTCGGCCCATGCGCCCTACAACGAGGGGACGCATCACTTGATGAGCGAGGCCCAGTTTGGGCTGATGAAGCCGAGCGCCGTCTTCGTCAACACCGGCCGCGGCAAGGTCGTCGACGAGCCGGCCCTGATCCGGGCGCTCCAGGCCGGCAAGATCGCCGGGGCCGGCCTCGATGTGCTCGAGGAGGAGCCGCCGCAGCCGAGTAACCCGCTGCTCTCGATGGAGAACGTCGTGGTGACGCCGCACATGGCGTCCTACTCGAACGAAGCCAATGTCGCTCGCCGCCGCAGGGTCGGCGAGGAGATCGCCGCGATCTTGACCGGTCAGCGCCCGCGCAACGTGGTCAATCGCTCGGTCCTCGAGCGGCTAGCGTTGGTCTAGTGGACTGTCAACCACGGTCTGATGGGTCCTCGTAAGGGCGGGGCAAGCCCCGCCCCTACGGCGTACCGACCATCAATGTGATCGTGACAGAGCACTACTGGGTCAGTTGACGCGCCCGTGAGGCTTGGCGCCGGCTCGTGCATGCCAATCGACCCAGTAGATGTTGCCCCGGCCTGCGTGAGATTCCTTGACACTCTGCTGGTACCGGAAGATAATCCGACAGGCGCTCTGCTTTCGGCGCCGGTCTAGAAGAGACACGCGACTCAGGCGCGAGCCGGTCGCGAGCCGATGGTGGGCTCGCACGAGGGCCGGTGCCCTGGCCGCACGAACGGTGCGGCGCATGCCATATCGAGGAGGATGTCGCATGGGAGACCGAGAGGAGAGCGCGGCGCCGGTGAATCTGGTTACCCGCCGACTGACGAGGCGAGCGGTGCTCCGCCTGGGTGCGATCGTGGCGGCCCTGCCGCTGGCCGCGGCCTGCGGCGGACAGCCAGCCGCCCCCGCCGCTCCGAAGACCGAGGCCAAGCCGACCGAGGCGGCGAAGCCGGCCGCTCCGGCCGCGGCCACTGCCGCCCCGAAGGCGGAGGCCAAGCCGACTGAGGCTGCGAAGCC